>SABV01000115.1 GCA_009928855.1 Erysipelotrichia bacterium
CGGTAGAAGCCGTTTTGCGCTCATAGATACCGCTCTGCCCCGCCAATTCAAAGCTTGGCAATTTAACGAAACTGAAAACTGGCTTAAAGACAAAAATCTTGTCGCTTGCGCCAGAGAAGCCCTTGAATGGCTGATGACCGAAAAACTTGGTTGCAGTCGTGGCGATTTGCCCTCAATGATAACCCGGCAGATTTTTAGAGAAAACGGCTTGTCGCTGCTTCTTGAAAAATTTGAAGATTCTTGTTTTTCGCTTGTTAATCAGGTTTTTCCTGACGTTTTTAAACCCTGGCAGTTTGCTGAAGAAGAACAGCTGATCTGGTTTCAGGAAAATCGTTTTGAGACCGCCGCGCAGGCAACACGCTGGTTAATAGAAGATCGGCTCGGTATGCCCGTAGAAGAAATTTCTAAGCGTATTTCGATTAGAGAGTTCCATGTGAACGGGCTTTCTAAGCTTCTTGACCTTTTTAATCAGAATCTTTTTCTTGTGATAGAGAATGCCTACCCCCAAAAATTCAAGCCGTGGCAGTTCAACGAGCAGGCTGAAATATGGAAGTCATCTGAAGCTCTTGAGACCGCACGCCAGGCCACTGAATGGCTCATAGGCGAGCGGCTGCATCTTGAGCCTGAAAAAGCTGCGCAACACCTTACCCGTCGCCATTTTATCAATAACGGGCTGGGCTTTATGCTGGGCACACTTTTTAATCATTCGCATTTTCTGGCTCTGGAAAACGCTATCGAAGAGCTCAAGAGTAACGAGATTTTTCAGAAATCGTTGTTTACTTATGCTCAGGAAGTGCGCGAAATCAACTCCAAATGGGAAGCTATCGCCGAAAAGATCGCGGTCACTCACTTTGGCAAGGCCAGATTCAAGGTGACATTGCCTAATCTGAAAATTGCGCCTATAGTTCCTGAAAACGAGAGAATCTATATAAATGCAGCCAATCAGATTGAATATGTGCCGCAGATTGTTATTCCGCGTCTCAGTGCTTACTCTGATTTTAGCGATTTTTCGAACTGGGTGCCATACTGCGATCGCCTGACATACTGGATTCTGGGCGACGATAGAAGTGCCGGCTACGTTGAGCCCAGTCATCCCAAAGTTAAGCTGGTGTTTGTAGATTCGTTGATTGCAGGCTTGAGATCAAAGGGCATGCTCGATGTGGTCGAAAAAGTTCAGCACCTGGTGGCGGCACACAACCGTTTGCTTGACCATCGGGCCCCCCCGGGAATCTGAAGATGAAATCGTTTTGCTGTTCTTACGCGGGCACCATAAGAGAACAAAACCAGGATTTCGTGCTCGTCGACGAAAAGCTTCGCCTTACTCTGGTTGTTGATGGCAATGGTCCTGCTGGAACGGCGGTTGCGAAGCAGGCAGCCGAGCGGATTCGTGGCAGAGTGTCTGAGGTTGCTGCTGTGACTGGCGCTAATGAAAGCCTTTATCGGCTTCAGGAAGCAGTGGATGGGGCAGCTGTCTTTTGTAAGACGATAGAGCCTCTCTCTTCGTTTTCGCTCGCGGCTTTATGGTTTAATCGTGGCGTTGTGAGCATTATTGCCAGTGGCAGATGCACAGCGATTTCTACTGATACTGATTTGCATATATTGCGTCAGTCCGCTATTTCTGCGCCGATTAAACCAGAGCAAAATTATCTGCTTTGTTCAGAGGGTTTTACGCCTGTTCTCGATGACAAAACAATGCAGGAATTTTTGCGGCAGAACCTTGTAGAAGAATCATTGCCAGAAGCTTTTAACCTGCAGGCGGCTGCTGTTTATGACGGTGACGATCGCAGCGCCGTGCTGGTATGCCTTGAACCGGCAGATTTGCGAGTGGGAGAGCCGCGAGAAATCGTGTTGTTTGAGCATTACGACAAAGAGTATAGTTTTCCTGTGTGGGCGTTGTTGTCTGTGTGTGCAGCTGCATGCGCCGGTATTGCGGCCACATTGATCAAACTTGCGTCTTTGGGCGGCGGTAAAAAGTCTGATGCCATGGTTCTGGTGATGAAGCTGTTTCGCTTTGTCGGCAACGCTAATTTGCATGATAGCAATTAAGTAAATTACCTGGATGTTCCGATATGTACCTTGAGGTAATTTTTTCAGGAGCGCGGAACATGAATACCATACAAAATCAGTTCAGTATCGGACTTGACGGCAATTACAGTGCCGGCGAGTCTTTGAGAGTGTCTTCTATTTTTAGCTCAGCCTTTCGCAAGTCTGAAGGTGCAAGCCTTATACGGGGAAGATGAACTAAAATGTCTATTTCGACGAAACCACCCAGTGGAATGCGTGATTTTCTGCCGCATGAGCTGTTGCAGAGAAGGTATGTAATTCAGACCATTCAACAGACTTATGAAAAGTATGGTTTTGTGCCGGTCGAAACGCCGTCTATCGAAAATTTGAGCACCCTGCTCGGGAAATATGGAGAAGAGGGCGATCAGCTGCTTTTTAGAATTCTGCACCGTCGCGACAAACTTGCGCGCGCGCTTGAAACAAGTGAAGTTTCTGAAAAAGATCTCGCAGACCTAGGGCTTCGCTATGATCTTACGGTGCCCCTGGCTAGACTTATTGCAAATAATTCTGAACTGCCGAAGTTTTTTAAACGCTATCAGATTCAGCCGGTGTGGCGTGCTGACAGACCAGGCCGTGGCAGATTTCGCGAATTTTTGCAGTGTGATGTAGATATTACCGGAACAAAGTCTTTGCTGGCCGAAGCCGAAGTTTGTTCTGCGGTTTCAGAGGTTTTACTAAAGCTTGGTTTCAGCAATTTTGAAATTCATATAAACCATCGTCAACTTCTGAAGTCGCTTATCAAAGCGGCAGGGATTGATCTTGAACAGGAGTCAGCCGCTCTTGTCGCGGTTGATAAACTTGATAAAATAGGTGTTGAAGGGGTCGAAAAAGAGCTTATACAGCGTTCTATAACTGTTGAGCAGACAAATCGACTGCTTAAGCTGATTCAACGCCCGTGCGGTTTGGATGAGGCTTCTGAGTTGAAACGTCTTAAAGACGAACTTGCCGCCTCACCTGAAGCAATTAAAGCCGTTGAAGAGCTTGAAAATCTGAGTAAATTGCTCGATAATGGGTCAGCTGCCGGCAGATACTCTGTCGATGCTTCTCTCGCCCGAGGACTTGGTTATTATACCGGCCCTATTTTTGAGATCAGATCGCCTGATTTCAGCGGAAGTCTTGGTGGTGGCGGGCGTTATGATGGTTTGATCGGCATGTTTAAAGGCAGTGAGATTCCGGCGGTCGGTTTTTCGATCGGGTTTGAGCGTCTTATACTCGTTCTCGAAGAAAAAAAACTTTTTGGTCAGCTTTCATGTGGGCCTGAAGTTCTGATTTGTCACTTTGACGATGTCGATGACGCACAGGTAATCGAGGCGGCCAGAATTTTGCGTGAAAATGATGTTAAGGTTGAGGTTTTTCCAGAAACCCCTAAACTTGGTCGACAGATTGCTTATGCCGAAACTGTTGGGGCACATTATGCTGCTATTATCGGTGCCAGCGAAGCTGCCACAAAATCAGTCACGCTTAAAAACCTGCTGACCGGCGAGCAGCAGACCATGAATTACAAAGACGCTGCCCTAAAAATCAAAGGCGGCTGAGATTGTTTGATATGATTGCCTGAAGCGGCAGCAATCGCAATAAAAGCGGTTGCTGCCGCTTTTTTTTTCGGCAAATTGTAGTTTTGCTATAAATTTTCGGGAGCATTTTTCCGATGGGTATTGAAGATAAGAATTACAGGAGGCCTGAAATGAACGTTGGCAATTACACTCTATCGACTTTTAACAGAATGACAAATCAGCAGACCAGAAAAAGCAGTGAAACACCCATAAATCTGGAAGCCGAAGACCAGCGGAATCGCCACAGTGCCTTCAAAAAAGAAGATCTGGTTAACCAGTTCTGGAACATCACTGATTCAATGCCTCGTGAAAATCAGATTTCATTTGCCGCTTCTGTTGTGGCAAATCGAATAATGAGCCAGGGCATTACCGATGAGAACAAGTCGTTTGTGCAGAATATCGGTAATCGCTTTTCTCCCGAAGAAATAGGAACTCTCAAAAATGAAGTTCTCAACCACCCATCTGTCAAAGGCAAAAACAGCGGCGAGGTTGAAGCATTTTTGAAGGACTTTGAGCAATTTATAGATGCCCAGAAAGCCGGCGAACTTGAGCCCGTTAAAAAACAGCAGGCTGGCCCCAGGTTTAGAACTCCTGACGAAATATTCTTTCAGACCACTTTTAATATTGAAGCCGTAAAAAAGGCGACTTTAAATCTGGCTTCAGCAGCAATCTAACCTTTGCATTAAATCTGCCGGTTAATCCGGCATTTTTTTTTGCCTGTCACCTGAGTCAGCGGTTGAAAAAACCGTCCTGGATCATTTCCAGGGTCAGATTTACGCCTGCGAGAAAGGCTTTGCCGTTGATTATTTTATCTTCGATAATTTTTTTTATCACAGCTTCGCTGGCGCATTCAAAGTCTTTTGACATTGCAGCGAAAAGGAACTGCTGGTTCTCTGTCATGCGACCTTCTGTCGCATATCTCAGCCAGTTTTTGCCATGAGCGCTGGCTCTATGAAGCATGCGGCGAATTTCGACTGCCAGACGCTGGAACCAGCCTTTTTTAAAACGCTTCCCGAGAACAAAACAACGTGCGGTCAGCAACATTCCGCATAACGCAGCATCGCCATCAGCAACTTCCCCCGAGCCAAAACCGAGAACTTTGATGAGCGGAATTTCAGCGGATTCAGTCAGGTGCTCGCGTATCGATATTGAGATGTTTTTTATGCGTTTATCGAGGTCATGCAGATGAGCAAAGTCGGGCTGGCGAATTCTACGGCTGATCAGATTTTTCATGTGGCCGGGAAAATCGCCGATGGCAAAGCGCTCTGCAGAATTAAAACGTGGGCAGTTTGTTAAATTGATCTGGGTCATGAATGGAATTGTGAGGTTTCCATTATCGAGTAGCCAGCCTTCTTCGGTTATCACTTCTGACAGTGGTGGCAGGCGTTTACAAAGGATAAAATTCGGGCCACAGGTGTTTGGGGCCGTCACCATGTTGATCATATGGCCTGTCAGCGAAAACAGCGCTATGCGGTCGGCCGAGCGCTGTCGCACATAAAACGAATCGTTTAGCTTTGAACAATGCAGCATTTGTGTGTCCACTGCTTCAATTTCTGCAAAAACTTTATTATTGTTTTTCATAGCTGATCTTACCTTGACGGAAATACTTTGGGTGCGGTTTATTTATAGTTCTGTAAAATTTTGGGGTCAGTGGAAAATGGTATCTGTGCCTGCATGCCCCATTTTTCAACTCGCATTTTCAGTTGAAAATATTGCCTGGCATAATACCAGTCGCCATCGTTTGTAACTTTAAAGTTGAGAATATACTGCAAAGATTTCAACAGAGGCACCATTGCCATGCGTTCTTCGGGAGCGAGTTCATCGACTTCTTTAAGAAATGACTCAAAGAGCTTGAATTTTTCTGAATCAAGTTCGTGGTTGATTTTTTTGGTGATTTTACTCATTGAGCGGTTAAAAGTCGCCCGGGCAGCTGCGTCGGCTTTGTTGTCCTGTAGTATGTGGTATGAATTGATCATGCGTTTGATATGCATTTTCATTGGCATTTCTTCGGTAAGGCGGTAAACCGCTGTTTTGGCGATAAGTGTCGCAACCTGACTGCCAATATATGCGCCGACAACGCTGCCCGGTCCTGGTGCCACGAGAGACCCGATGGTGCTGCCCATTGTGGCACCTCCAACACTGACCAGGCTTATTGACGCGCTTTTAATAATTGAAAGAGTTAAAAAGTCAAGGATGGTGCCGTTTTTGCAACTTTCACGGATAAGCTTGCCGAGATGGCGATTTTTTCCTGCCGCACTCAGCAGCTCAGTGGTAGTTTTGGTAATAGCCACGGTCGAAAACCTTCTGAATGTTTCAGATATCGCTTCTGAAAGAATGCCGATATTCAATTTATTCAGAAAATCGCCAAGCAGTTCGAATGCTGGGGCCATGGCTCCTGAGGCGGCCAGGTGGGGTATTGTCTGCATCATCTGGTAGGCCAGCCGATCCATAGACACGACTATGGCGCCATTGAATGAAAATGTAATGCCATCAGCTATATTTTTGATGTCGGTAATGGTTACATCAAACGAAATTTCGCTGTTTCCTGAAAGAACATAGCTGCTCTTTTTAAGGGTAATTGGTGTTCGCCCACCGAAAAGCACATTGCCGCTTATTGAAATGAAATAGCGCCGAATGTTGGAATCATAAAAGTGACTGTTTGTCGTGATTGCAATGTTGTCGGTTGCGTCCAGGGCTTTGACCAGTTTTATAAAAGTCTTGTCGAGCGCCTCGGCGGCTGTAGCCAGGCTCTTGCCAACGGCTTCAGAAAAGTTAGTGCGTGTTTGCCGCGAAATTGTGGGCTCAAAGGCCGGCAGAACAGAGGCGCAGGTTGCTGCTAAAAACAGCAGCAGGATGATAAAAAAAGATTTTTGGCGCCGGAAAAAGTTTTGTTCAAGCATTTTGCAACCTCTGAAAATTTTCTCTGACAGACAATTTTACACTATTTTTTAGCGATATTCTCATATATTTCTGGCAAAATTTTTGTCGGCTGCTGATGCAGAAAACCTGTGTCAGATTCTACCTGTCTCTGATATACTCAGTCTAAGAGTTTTTATTTTGTGTAATGATGAGGATGTGCATTTTATGGTAACGGAACGATCAATTGTTGGCCTGCCTGACCACCTTGATCTGAACGAGTGGATAGCTTTTTCGCTTGCTTCAAAAGATGAAATAAGCAGACAGGTTGCCCTGGAAGAGCTCGTCAGCACCGGCGTTCCGCCATATCTTGCCTCAAAAATCAAAGAGATTTCATCTGAAGACCCTTCCCCGGCGTGTCGTCAGCTTGCTTCATGGATAGAGCGGCTTGAATGGGCAAGAAACGAAATCAGACCGCAAATCAAGAGTCTTGAATTGACCCCCGCTTATATTTCTGATCTTGCTGCTCATGGTGAGCTTGCCAAAATTTTTGTTATAACTCAGCTTATGCGCAAATCGCCTTCCCAAAAGATTTTGCAGCAGTGGCGTGATTGTGTTGCGTGTGAAAAGAATCCGCGGGTTCTTGAGGCTGGTCTGACAATTCTCGGAAAATTCGGTTTGCCGGCAGATGTTGAGCTTGTACCGATGTTACTGCTTGCAGAAGAGCCGGAAGTGTTGTGTGCGGCGTTTTCGCTTTTACAGCAACAGGATGTGGCTGCTTTTAAGCAACAGATAAGATCTGGTCTTACAGCAAAATCCATTACGGTTCAGCTCCATTCGGTGCATCTTTTGCGCATGGTAGACTGCGAAGAAGCCACAAAATATATTCAGGCTTTTCTTTTTCATAAAAATGCTCTGGTCAGGCAGAAGGCTTTGCGTGAATTGATGCTGATTGATTTTAATAAAGTCGAAAGTCTGTTCTTACAGTATCTGGGCCGTGAAATTCAACCTTTGTTGCTTGTTAAAGCCGGTTTTGTTGGCGCTTTTAACCCGGCAATCGATTTTCCGTTGAAGATTTATAATATTATGAGTCTCGCAAATGGTTTTAAAAAGCACATTCTGCAGCTGATTCTAAGGCAAAGCATTGAATCGATACAGGCTGCCGGAATATTACGGCAGACAGCCGAAGAATACATGCTTGAACTCAGACAGAAAATAAGTCAGCGCCGATCAGAGCAGATAATCAGATGTGCGGTTGCAGACCTGGCAAGCAGTGACGCCAATATGCGGGTTTCTGCGGTAGAACGACTGATTCCTTATGCAGAGCACGCATCTATAAGGACTGTTCTGCAGAAACATCTGACTGCCGAGACCGACAATGAGGTGCGGGCGCTGCTAGAGTCGATTCTTTTGGAAGATAAGAGCAAACTTACAACAGTAGCCGGTTTGATCGGGACTCCAGAAGATTTTATGGCTCTTTCTTTTAAAGAGCAGCGTTCTTTGCTGTCTGCGCTTGACACGGACGAAAAATACCAGGCTAATCGCCAGATTATATTGAAATTGCTCGAAAGCGCTGTTAAAAAGAATCTGCTTCTGGAAATTCTTAAGCTGATAAGTCGTTTTGGCAGCCGTATCGATTCACGCTCTGTTGTTGGTTTTATAGAAGATAAAGACACGTCTGTGGCTGCGCAGGCCATCAAAACCATCGGTAAAATCGATATCGATGTTATTTTGCCGAATTTAAACCGGTTTTTGGCCGATGAAGACCCTCGCATAAAATCAGCGGTTCTGGAAGTTTATCTGATAGCCGACAAAGAAGGCGCAGTTCAGTATCTTTCTTCAATGTTGCGTTCAGCAACTGTCTCTATGAGAAGAATCGGGCTTTCACTGCTTCCGCAGGTAGACTATCCCTCTGTTGAGCCTCTTCTCTGGCGTATGCTCGATTGCGAAGCTAGCGCAGAACTGCGACTGCAGGCTGCATACATGGTCGCTGCCAACCCGACCAGAGATGGCCTTTTCCGATTATTTGCATTTACTCATGAAAAAAGCGGTGAGCTGAAACCCGGGTGTGACGAACTGTGGAGAGTCTGCATGATTTCTGCAGAAACGGTGTTGGCAAAGCTACCCGAAGAAATTGAAGAGGAATGCTGGGTTGCTTATAAAGCAGAGAATGAGAAGATTCCTGAGGATAGGGCATCTTATGCCTATAATCCTTCTACAGATGAAGACGACGAGATTGTGAATTCGCCGCCGGCATTGCCTGAAGATACTCCGGTCGAGAAATTTTTTCTGCACCTGTTTGAATTCAAGTGGCATTACATTTGCGGCATTGTGCTTCTGGCACCAATCTTGTGGTACACATTGCAAAAAACGCCAGTTCAGACGACTAAGCGCGATTCCAAAAAAGAAACCGCCGGCCAGGTAAGCTTTATCAGCAGTGAGAACAGTGTTTCAGACATCAAAACTCAGGTTGACACTTCTGACTGGCAGGGCACTCTCAAGACCGGCGCTCGAGAACTTCTTGCCGGCAGGGCGTATTCTCAGGCAATTTCTTCTGGCGAAAAAGAGTGCGAGGATTTAAAAGATAATTACGAAAAAGATTATCTTCAGTACATGAACGATCTGGCTAATAACCCCAGAGTTTCTGAAGATACACGCATGCTGGCGGCTGCGAATCTTAACCCCGCCTTTTTTAGAGCGAGTCTGGCGTGGGCTGCCGAGAATTACTCTGAGGCTGAGATGTATTACGAGCAGGCCGCCAATGATCCACACTTAAACACAGTGGGGCGGTGTTCTGCCATGCAGCGTCTGATGGAAATTGCCGAATCAAAAAAGGACAAAGCTTCATGGATCAAGTGGCAGGGGCTTTTTTTGAAAGAAATGAAAACAATGCCGGGAAACGATGTTATAAAAGGTTTTGATGATTTCGCCGGAACATTCGGTAAAATGCTTGAATTGAGCCAGTCTCTTGCCGGTGGTACAAACGCTGAGGCTATTGTCGAAACTTTAAAATCAGCCGGAGAAACAGATGAATCGGCACGCGAGAGTGTTGAGGCGCTTCGCGGGATGAATGAACATTTTAATAGCATTTTGGGTAGTTCTCAATGATTTGTCGTTGCCCTGAAGATAGTGATGAAAAATTGAAAAACCTCTCTGAATGCTTTTTAATAAGATTTTTGATGAAAAATATAATCTCTGCCTGAAAATGGCAACGCTGTTTTTAGGTCGTTGCTGCAAAATTGCCTGTTTTGTGGTTTGTTCTGTATAATTGGGGTACGTGACTGATTTTATCCGGGGAGCAGATTAACTTTGCATAAATCACCTGAAAAAAGAAGCGGCTCGGCCTATCTTATGGCACTTGGGGTTCTTGGCGTTTTAATACTGGTTGGCATCGCGATTTCACGCATGACAGTTTCCGGTCGCTGGAACACAGTGTTTTCCAGCCATGAAAAACGTGCCGAAGAATGTGCTGAATCGGCTGCCAATATGACTTTTAAGGTTGTCAAAGACAACATGAATGATTACAACGCCTTCTGGAAGTTTTTTTCGAAGCCTTCTGACCTTCTGCAAAGCTGGTTTATGTATTTCCGTCTGCCGGCTCCAGTTGCCGGGGCCTATGTAGACCCTGTAAGCTTCGAGGGTGCAAAGGCCAACGGCATAGATGTGCAGCTTGACTTGTTCAATAATGTTTTATTCAAGCCCCTGTATGAACAGGGCATCATTTATGTTTACGATACAATTTCTCCTGATCC
>SABV01000546.1 GCA_009928855.1 Erysipelotrichia bacterium
CTGCTTTCCGGGGGCATCATCGGCTGGTTTGGTCGTGAGATTCTGCGCGGCATCGTTTCGTTCATTTCTCACGATTTAACAACCAAAGTTGGGCTGAAAGCAGACACTTTTGTCTCTAACCGAACCGGCCTGAACCGCGAACTCGATCTTTTTGACCAGATGTTCAAACTGGTGCTTTCAGTTCTCAAACGGGTGCTTTTGATCTCTTTCAAGCTCGAAATAGCATCTTCAGATCTCGACAAAACAGCCCAGACAAGCTCTCAGGTAATCAAAGAGATCGTTGATGGCGTTGGCATAATCAATCTGAAAGCCGGAAACAACGCAACCAACCTGCGCGAAACAATTTCTTCTCTCGAAGACAGCTTCAGTCTTTCTAAAGATATCAGTTCAAAGCTTATTATCGCCAAAGAAGACAGCCAAAGCGTATCTGAAATAGCCGGAAGCACGCAAAGTTCTGTAAAAGAAGCAGTTCAAAAGATGCTCAAGATCAAAGAACTTACCGATGGTTCAGCCAGCCTGGTAAACGATCTCAATGACCGCAGCAAACAGATTGGCACCATTCTTACCGAAATTGCCAATATTGCGGAAAAAACAAACCTGCTTGCTCTAAATGCGGCAATTGAAGCAGCCAGAGCCGGCGAACAGGGTCGAGGGTTTGCAGTCGTTGCCGACGAAGTTCGAAAACTGGCCCGTGGTTCAGCTGAGTCATCAAAGAAGATCAACAATCTTATCAATGATATTCTGCACAAAACCGAGAATGCCGCAGAAATGATGCAGAACAACACTATTCAGGTCAATCAGGGTATGATGGTCGTTAGCGCCGTTGAGTCAAGTCTTGGCACAATGGTAAAAACAACTAATCAACTTAACAACATAATCAAGGATATCAGCCTTTCTGCTGAGCGTCAGAGCGAAACTTCAGATGTGATGTATCAAAAAGTGAACACTATTTCGCAGATAACTGACGACATATCGTTGCAAATCCAGAACATTGCCAACACAGCGCTTGGCAAAACCGTTATCATCGACCAGACAAGCAGTTCTGCCAGAGAATTGAGAACCCTATCAGACATCTTCCAGAATGCGCTGGTTCCATTTGATTTTCAGGTCGAAGGCGCAAACAAACGCTCGGCAATACGAACCGAAACGCGAGTTCCATGCAAATTCAAGGTATTGCTTTCTGGCGAGCTCATCGACAGCACTTTGAGCGGCAGCGACTTTGAGATGCGTGGCGTAATCGTCAACCTCTCTGCCGGCGGCTGTGTCGTTGAAACAAGCGAAGACGTAGAACAGGGCAAATACATAATTCTCGCTTTCCAGATAGGAAGCAACTTTATTCATGGCATTCAGGGTCGTCTGGTCAGGCTTAAAGCTGCCCTGAACCCAGGAGGAGAAGACTTTCTGACCGATCGCAAGGCCGTGCGTGAATGCATTGTTTCTTTCAACAATGTTTCTATGGAGCATGAAAAAGTTATAGTAGACTTTGTAATGAGCGCGCAACGGCAGTTCGAAATCAACCTGGGGTTACTGGATTAGTATATGGCACGAATAGAAAAAAAACTTTTGGGGCAATCACTTGTAGCAGACGGCCTTATAAAAGAGGAACAGCTCAACACAGCTCTTACTGAGCAAAAGAAGACCAGCGACACTCTTGGATACACACTTATACGGCTGAAATACCTTAATGAACAGCAGTTGCTGGATTTTCTCGTAAACAAGCTCAATTTCAGCTATGCCAATCTTCGAAACTACGTTATAGACCCCAAAGTCGTCAAACTGATACCCGAAGACATAGCGCGCAAATACCATTGTATCGCCATATTACGCGTTAAAGGCGCTCTTACGGTTGCAATGCTGGACCCGCTTGATAGTTTTCTACTCGACAACCTCGAATATACGACGGCCTGCAAGATCAAGCCTCTGGTTTCGACCATGAGCGAGCTTCAGAC
>SABV01000547.1 GCA_009928855.1 Erysipelotrichia bacterium
AAAGAGCAAGATTAGATTATTCGAGAAAAAGAAAAGAATCTCCCAGACCTATGCGGTTCTTAGTATTTCTTCTTGGATAATCATATTTCTTGGATAATGCGCCCAGCAAGCCAGATGCTTTTGTCCCGGCCTGGACGAAATAAAGTTGTAGCCAGAATAGCCATCGGTCTGAATGTAGCCTTTGTATTTCGCGAGTATTTCGTCAGCTACTTTTCCGCCGCGACTCGGGCTGTAATGGAAATAAACTGTTGCTTTTCCGGTGCCCCCGCCGCGAAAAACCCATATCCATGATTGATCGGTGGCTTTTCGACCCGGTTCCTTGAGAACCTGCATGCGACTTTCGTCCGCATTTACGAAGCTGGAGATCAGAAGCATCTCTTCGAAAAGCTCATTAATCGGCTTCAGAGCCTTAGCAACTTTAATTGCCCAGTTGCACATGGTGCCGCGGCTGATTTCTATCTTCTGACGGCTGAACATGACGCTGAGGCGATGAAAAGGAAGTGCGTCAACGAATTTTGAAGTGATGATATAAGCAAGAAGACTTGCTGTGGCAAAGCTTTTTGGAATTATCTGCTCAGGAACCGGCGCAATAGAAACGGCAGGTTCTTCAGATTCTGTGCCTTCGCAGTTTCTGCAGGCGTATTTGGGTCTGATGATTCTGGTAATATGAGCCCTGGCCGGGGTAAATTCAAGTTTATCGGCAGTCTCTTCGCCGATTCTGACTTTCTGGCAGCCACAAGCACAGGCTTTATCGGCTTCGGGAATATCAACAACGACTTCCTCTACAGGAAGATCTTCTGGTAATGGCTTTCGACCGCGCTTTCTTGAATGGGCTTTGATCTCGATGATTTTGGCTTGCTCTGGCGCTGGAATCTGCGGTGCTGCCTCTTCCTGCGGAAATGGCAGCAGAGGCTGGATGCCGGTATCTGGTTGCGAGGTTTTCTCGGTTTTGCGGCCAAAGATCAGCGATTTGAGATAATTCAGTTCTTCGTTCAGAAGTGTAATCTGCTGGTCTTTTTCCTTAAGCTCCTGATCAACCATCCGTTTCAGAATGGGGTCTTCATTTAAATATTGATCAAGAGCCGGTGTCATGGGGATTATTATAACACCGCAACAGCTCAAAGTACAGCATTTTCTGCAGGTTTCAGATGGTTTTTTAGCAGAAGAACATTTAATAAACATAAGAAACAGCAAGTTGCTTATGCGCAGATGCCTGATTGATTTCAAGGCCTTCAAGCAACCAGGCCAGTTCGCGTTGCCCGACCTGTAAAACTTCTTCCCTGCTTGAAGGCCAGCGGAAACGACCTTTTTCAAGCCGTTTCTGCCAAAGACAGAACCCGTTTTTATCCCAATACAGTATTTTGATCATGCTGCGTCGCCGGTTGCTGAAGGCGAAAAGGTGTCCGGCGAAAACGTCGAGTCGCATAACGCCGCTCACCATGGACGACAGGCCGTCGATGGCCTTGCGCATATCGACGTCGCCGAGAGCAATGTAAACTTTGACATTGCCGGTAAAAATCATATGCGAGCCAGAACTGAAAGTATCTGAGAAAAGGTTTCCCGGTCAAAATCCCTGGCAATTTCGAGCCGGGCCCGATCCGAAAAATTGAAATACAACCCGGTAGGGCTTTTTTTAACTGGGTGCGCCTGGTGCTGCGCGTTAAAGGTAACGGGTATGAGTTGCAGCGGTGCCGGATTATTGGTTTTGCGATCTTTGCGAAGCCAATAACCAAAGGCTTTCACGCCAAGGTTGTTTGCCCGGCAATATTCTACCTGAGTCTGGCCACTCTCGCGCCACGTCTGAAGGTGTAGCTGCCAGCGTCGGGCTTTTTTGATCTGTTCTGATGTTGATTTCTTCTGCGCCATAAAAACTCCTTGTGGAAGATTGACGCAGGCAGAATGCCATAGCTGGCAAAAAATTATAAGAAGCGGTTTATTGAGCGCTTACG
>SABV01000116.1 GCA_009928855.1 Erysipelotrichia bacterium
GCCTTCATTTTGGCAAACCCTGCGACAGTAAGGGGGGTAATGGCCGATTCTGCGCCACCACAAACCATAATATCGCATTCGTCGTGAATGATTTTTAAAAAGGCTTCACCAATTCCATGCAAGCCGGATGCGCATGCAGAAACCACACAGTAATTCGGGCCATTCAATCCATATTCCATCGCAATACAACCAGCCGCGATGTTGCATATCATCATTGGCACCAGAAAAGGGCTCACGCGCCCCGGGCCACCCTTGATGCATGTGTCATATTCTTCTTCAAATGTATGAATACCACCGATACCGGTAGATACTATTACCCCTGCCCGGAATGGATCATAATTTTTTTCTTTGAGACCGGCCTGTTCAACAGCCATAGCCGCAGCTGCCATAGCGAACTGCGAATAGCGGTCATGATGGCGCGCCTCTTTTTTCGACATAAACTGCTCAGGATCGAAGTCTTTAACCTCTCCTGCAACTTGAGCTGTGTGTCGGGAAGCATCAAAACTGGCAATCGAACCGATGCCGTTCTTGCCGTGTCTGAGGCCTTCAGCGAGATTGTCTATACCGGTGCCGATAGGAGTCACGGCTCCAAGACCTGTGACAAAAACGCGCTTCATGATTTATGGCCCTCCTGAAGTCCTGAAAATAATTCTTACAGAAGAGGGTTGTACCAGAGTTTTCATCTCCCGTCAATACAAAATCTGCAAAAAATGAAAAATGGGTAATACAACCCGCTGTTAAAAATCAGTCGCGATACTCGAGACCTTTAAAAAACATCTCGAAAATATCTCTGACCGACATGATTTTGCCAATGCGGTATACATGTTCGCCTGCAAAAACGAGACCCTTATCGAGATTACCGCTACGAGCCTCGATCAATGCCTGTATGATGCAAAAACGGCGAGAACACTTTTTCAAACACCTTACGCAATCTGCGATGCGTGCCTCACCCCGTTCTACCTTATCAACAAAGGCAGTGCGCAAGGCATTGCCCCACAGGCCAACCGGGCTCATTACACGAAAAACATCGCCTTTTTTCGCCTTCAGATAAGTATCATGAAAAGGCTTTTCGACATTTGCCTCAAAACTGGCAGCAAACCTGGTTCCAACCTGAACTCCGTCCGCTCCCATTTCGTAAGCTTCAACAATGTCTTTCTGATCTATTATTCCGCCTGCCAGCAAAACGGGTATTTTTACAGCAGCTTTCACTTCAGGGAAAATATCGCGCGCAGGCCTGTCGGTTCCAAGGTGACCACCAGCTTCGCTGCCTTCTACTACGACCGCTGAAGCCCCTAGTTTTTCGGACAGAACCGCGACCCTGTCACTTGAAACAATCGGAACTACAGGAATGCCATGACTACGACCAATGTCAAATATGTCTCTGGAAAATCCTGCGCCAGCAATCAACGCATCGATTCCGGCTTCCGCTGCCGTTTTCATGAGACTAAGAAAATCTGAAGCAGCGACCATGGTGTTGATCCCTACGATTCCACCATTGGCAATGCTTCTGGCCTTTTTTATTTCAGTTTTAAGTTCTTCGTGCCCCATCCCAGAGCCTGCAATCAGACCTATGCCACCCTCGCGGGCAACTGCACCGGCGAGTTCACCCATAGAAACTCTGATCGCCATTCCACCCTGCATCAAGGGATACTTTGGCTGCAATTTACCAATAGAAAGTCGGGGGAGTATTTTCACCTGAGGTCTCCAAAAGATTCGCCAGCCTGTTCAAGCAAATTGCTGAACAGACTGGCAAATAAATATCCATTCTCAGCCTTTTTTGGCTGTAATGTAATCAACGGCGTCCTTAACTGTTCTGAGCTTTTCAGCGTCTTCATCAGGAATTTCAATTGCAAAATGTTCTTCGAGATCCATGACCAGTTCAACAGTGTCAAGACTGTCGGCGCCCAGATCATCAATGAAACTTGCTTCAAGAGTTACCTGTTTTTCATCGACCTGAAGCTTGTCTACAACGATTCTTTTGATTTCTTCAAAATAGTTACTCATTTAATTCTTCCTCCTGGGATTTTGAGAACGGGTCAAGACATTACCATGCCACCATCTACGGTAAGCACTTGCCCTGTGATATAAGATGCCTTATCAGAGGCAAGAAAAACCACGGCGTTAGCAACGTCGCGGGGATTTCCAAAACTGTTCAATGGAATCTGCGCCAGCATCTGTTCTTTAACCTTTTCAGGGAGAACAGCTGTCATTTCGGAGTTGATGAATCCTGGCGCAATAGCGTTAGACCTGATGCCCTTGCGACCAAATTCTTTGGCAAAACTCTTTGTAAAGCCGATAATACCAGCTTTGCTGGCCGCATAATTCGCCTGACCGGCATTGCCCATCAGACCAATAACAGAAGCAATATTTATTACAGAACCGGACTTCTGCTTAAGCATGGTTCTCACTACAGCCTTGGACATCAGAAAAGTACCCTTGAGATTGATTTTTAAAACCAGATCCCAGGCGTCTTCATCCATGCGCATTATCAAACCATCTCTTGTTATGCCGGCATTGTTAACCAGAACATCAATTCGACCAAAAGCTTCTACTGCGGCATTTGTAAGGGCTTCAGCATCTGCTGCCTTTGAAACATCGGCTTTACAGGTTGCAACAAGCATCCCCGCAGACTCAAGCTCACCTTTGGCCTTTACCAGACCTTCTTCGTTAATATCTGAAAGCACAATCCTGTAGCCAGCTTCACCAAAAGCTCTGGCAATTTCAAGGCCAATGCCGCGAGCAGAGCCAGTTACCAACGCCACTGGCTGTTCTGCGTTCATGTTCCCGGAATTATTCATGCTTACCTCGTATAAAGAAAAATCTTGCTGCTATCAATTTAGTAAACTAGTGGGCTGTTTTTTACAGCTTTTAGAGTGCTTTTGTCAAGCCTATTTTTCAACAAACCTGATTACTCTGCAAAAGCTGTTCAAGTGTATCCGGGTCAGAGGCGAACAAGATAGAAACTGCAGGCGCAATCTTCTTGTTGAGGCCTGAAAGAACTTTTCCGGGACCTGCCTCGACGAATTCTGTCACTCCGGCTTTTATCATGTTATTAACAATATCTTCATATCTGACAGAACCTGTTATCTGCTCAAGCAACTTATCTTTCAGTTCAGCGACACTGGTAGTCGGTTGCGCATCAATATTGCAAAAAACAGGCATTTTGGCATCAGAAAAACAGACATTGTCGAGAGCAACCGCAAGTTCTTCGCGTGCCCTCTGCATTAGCGGTGAATGAAATGGCCCCGAAACTTCAAGAGAAACAATTTTTCGGGCTCCACGCGCCAGGGCCAGTTCCCCTGCTCTTTTTACTGCAGCGGCAGCGCCTGAAATAACAATCTGCCCGGGGCAATTGTAATTGGCAACCACACAAACGCCCGCGGCTGAAGCCTCACGGCAGGCCTCTTCTATTTCTGCGCGACCAAGCATCATTATGGCGCTCATCGCGCCTGTGCCGGCAGGGCAGGCTTTTTCCATAGCACGGGCTCTAATGTCGACCAATCTGAAAAGATCTTCAAAAGAAGCCACTCCAGCGGCAAAAAGAGCATTATATTCACCAAGACTATGGCCAGCGGTCGCCTTAAAACAATAACCGTTGCGATTAAGCCATTCTGTAATTATTGCTGAAGTTAAAAAAATCGCAGGCTGAGTATTAACAGTCTTTTTAAGTTCTTCTTCAGGGCCATTAAAACAAATTTGACTCAGCGAACGCCCAAGAATGGCATCGGCCTTAGCCGCCATTTCGGCAGCCCATGAATACCTGTTAACCATGGCCTGAGCCATACCAACCTTTTGCGCGCCCTGCCCTGGAAAAATAAGAGCTTTCATCTTGCGACTCCCGAATCAGTTACTTCTGACCGGCTTGAAGTGCTCAAGGCGTTCAAAAACCTTGAAATAATCGGTTTCTATGCTTTGCAGAATTTCTGCAGCTGTTTCTTCACAGTTAACCATCGCACTAGCCTGGCCAGCCATAACAGAACCTTCGGATGTGTTCCCTTCGACTACCGACATTCTCAGGCGACCTCTGCCGAGTTCTTCGAGTTCTTCGGGAGTGGCACCCTTGAATTCTTTTTCGAGATATTCTTTTGTAAGCTTATTACGTATGACACGCACCGGATGACCAGTAGAAATACCGGTAGTGACAGTGTCACGATCTTTGGCTTTCAATACAGATTCTTTGTAGTTAGGATGTGCCTGGCATTCTTTAGCCAGAATGAACCTGGTACCCATCTGCACTGCTTCAGCACCAAGCGCGAAAGCAGCAGCTACTCCGCGACCATCGACTATGCCGCCGGCTGCAATTACCGGAATAGAAACGGCGTCAACTATCTGCGGAATAAGAACCATACTGGTGGTTTCGCCGACATGACCGCCTGACTCGTGTCCTTCAGCAATCAAAGCATCGACTCCAGAACGTTCGAGGCGTTTAGCAAGAGCTACTGATGAAACAACAGGAATAACCTTTATGCCTTCATCTTTAAATCTTTTTACCAGTGGGCCAGGATTGCCGGCACCGGTGGTAACCACAGGCACTTTTTCCTGAATGCACACTTCAACGACACCAGGGGCTGTAGGCATCATCAACATGATATTAATGCCAAAAGGCTTACTGGTAAGACTCTTGATTTTGTGTATTTCCTTGCGCACAAGCTCAGGATCCATGGAGCCAGAGCCAAGCACGCCAAGTCCGCCAGCGTTACTCACTGCAGCAACAAGATTGGCTGAACTGACCCACGCCATACCGCCCTGAAAAACAGGGTATTTGATTCCCAGGAGTTTGGTAATTCTGGTTTCTATCATAATTGCAGAGATTCTCCCTTGAAAAAATTAGCGGGCCCTGCCTTAAGCGCAGCCACTTAAGCAGGCCTGTGCGAACCACCCTGTCTAATCAGCGTTAAGTCCTTCTTTTTCTACCTGACTGTGAATAAGGCTGATAACACCTGTGGAAGCACAACTTGCGGCCAGAGTCAAGGCATTGGCAATTACCGGAGCTTTTGACTTGCCGTGACAAACCACAGAAACACCGTTTATACCCAAAAGCGGGGCTGCACTGTATTCAGGGGCGTCAGGACTAAATTTCTTCAAACCCGACTTAAGCATCAGCAGCTTTTCAGGAGCTATTTCGGCCCCCTTGGCAGCTTTAAACAAAGCACCCTGAATCAATTCTGAAATACTCTCACTGGCCTTGAGCAGAACATTACCAACAAAACCATCGCAGACAACCACATGGGCCTTGCCATAATAAAGGTGGTCGGCTTCGACATTGCCGATAAAGTTCAAAGAACTCTGCTTGAGAGAATCGTAAACACTCTTTGTAAGCTCATTACCCTTCGAGGCCTCTTCGCCAATGCTCAGAAGACCAACCTTGGGATTTTTGACGCCGCAGACTTTTTCGTAATAGGCTGTACCCATAAGCGCGAATTGAAGGAGATGAGGAGCACGACTATCGACATTTGCGCCGACATCGAGCAATAAGACTCCATAATCAGCGGAAGACGGCAACATAACCGCGATAGCAGGTCTTTCTACTCCGGGAATTCGACCTATTTCAAGCAGGGAAGCTGCCATCTGAGCGCCTGTACTGCCGGCAGACAAAAGAGCGTCAGCCTTACCTTCGCGTACAAGACGAGCCGCCACCGCGATAGAAGCATTTTTCTTCTTGCGAAGAGCCTGCAGCGGCGCTTCTCCCATTTCAACGAAATCAGGCGTATCATAGATTTCGCAATGATCAGGAAGCTGCGGCATGAGTTCGCGGATGGCGGACTCTTTTCCGACCAGTATCAGCTCGGCGTTACCGCCGGATTGCAGATAAGATCGCGCTCCGGATACCAGTTCCTGGGGGGCAAAATCCCCTCCCATGACATCAACGGCGATTTTCATTCGCTATTTTACCGGTATCATTCTTTCTCGACGTCGAGAACCTTGACTTTTTTACCATAGTAGCCACATGCGGGGCATACTCTGTGAGCTCTTTTGGTTTCAAAGCACTGCGGACACTTTGCCAGAGCAACTGGGGTTACTTTGTAATGTGTTCTGCGTTTTCTACCTCTGAGTTTTGACACTCTATTTTTCGGACAGGCACCCATTTTGAATTCCTCCGGGATTTAAATAAGTTCGGTGAGTATAACAGATTTACAAATACTAGTCAATCACAATAAGCGAAGGCAACAACAAGGGTACCCTGCTGCCCGGATTAAATTTACAGCGGCTTTGAAGCAGGTATGCCACATTTTCTGGGATAACGATCAGAAACGGGTCGGCTTTTTTTTATTGCAACAAAATTTCGTTCAAAAGGAAGTTCTGAATCGTTCAAATGATAAATTTCAACATCACCCTCATTGATTTCAAGTGCCAAAAAAGCATTAACAGACTCAGACAATTCTTCTTCGAGCTTCGGGCCCTTATAAAAAAAGGCCCAGCCACCGGTTTTAACCAGCGGAATAGCATATTCAACAAGCGTTCTGACTGAAGACAGAGCACGACAGACAACCAGATCAGCCTTTTCTCTAAAAAGGGGGTCGCGCCCGAGATCTTCAATTCGAGAATGTTTAACCGAAACATTTGTGAGGCCAACAGCCTCAGCCATGCGGGCTACAAATTCAACCGATTTTTGTCTGGCATCAACTGCAATAAAACGACTTTCTGGAAGCAACACCGCAAGCGGCAGACAGGGAAAACCGCCACCAGTACCCAGATCTACAATAGTCCTAGACTTCCAGACCGGCAGACGAAAAGTCATCGGCGCAATACTGTCTAAAAAATGCTTTAAAGCCATCTCTTCGAGGTCTAATATTTTAGAAACACTCTTATATAAAGGGTCAGCAAGCATAGCCGACGCTAAGGCATTCAACCGGTCAATATGGTCATCGGTCAAAGATATCTGGATGCGTTCAAGATAAGGGGCAATAATTCTGCCAATATTATTATCACTCATTGTTTCTCTCTTCGTTCTTCTGGCGCCTGCGCATGACCATCAAAACAAGCGCAAGATCAGAGGCTCTTACCCCGGGGATAGCAGCCAAAGCTCCCACAGTTGGAGGCCTGACAGCCAGAATCTTCATTCTGGCTTCCTTGCTTATCGCGGCAGGAATTTCTGCAAAAAAAGTTTCATCAAGAGCTATGGCACGCATCGAATCACGCAGATCAAATTCCTTCTGCTGCTGCCCAAGGTAACCGGCATATTTTATTCGGGCTTCCAGTTCAAGGGTTCCCAGGCGGTCAAGCTCAGCAGCTTCGGGCACTAATTTTACCAGATCAGACAATTCTGCATCAGGACGTTTCAAAACATGAGAAAGAGTAACGCTTGACGCAGGCATTGGGTCAGCAAATTCAGGCAACACTTCTTTCAATCTGGCAGGAGTCAACGAATAAGTTTCGAGACTATTTTGCAACGAATCAAGCAGCTCAAGCCTTTGCCTGATTTTCCCGTATTTTTCTTTCGCTATTACCCCATATTGGTAACCAAGACTTGAAAGGCGCTCTTCAGCATTAGTCATGCGCAAATTAAGTCGAAATGGCGAGCGGGAAGTAAAAACACGGTATGGCTCTCTGATACCAAGAGTTGTTATTTCCTGAACCATAAGCCCAAGGTACGATTTATCTGCATCAAGCACCAGCGGAGTCTCGCCTTTTATAACAGCAGCGGCATTTATGCCTGCCAGCATTCCCTGGGCGGCGGCTTCCTCATAGCCCGAGGTTCCGTTGATCTGCCCAGCCAGAAACAGGTTTTTCACCGATCTCGACATCATTGTGGGGTGCAAATCTATCGGGTCTACGATATCGTATTCGATTCCGTAACCGGGCCTGGTAATTCTGGCATTTTCGAGACCAGGCAGGGTAGCCACATAAGATTCCTGAACATCTTCAGGCAGGCTGGTAGAAAGCCCCTGCAGATAAATCTCTGCCGAAACTGCTCCTTCTGGTTCAAGAAAGACCTTGTGAGAATCTTTATCAGGAAATTTATTTAATTTGTCTTCAATTGACGGACAATACCTGGCACCAGTGCCAGTAATTAAACCGGCGATAAGCGCCGAACGACCAAAATTTTCTTTAATAACACGATGGGTTTCGAGAGTTGTTCTGGTAATAAAACAGGGTTTGGATGCAAACATCTGCGAAGAACTTGACCAAAGCGAAAATGGCGGCGTAAGGGGGTCCTCGTCCTGTCTTTCGAGACCTTCGTAATTAACGGTATTTCCGTCAACCCTTGGTGGAGTTCCTGTTTTAAAACGCATCACCGGCAACCCAATCTCTTCAAGATATGCGCCCAGCTCGTTTGCCGGAGGCTCTCCGGCACGACCTGCTGCAAAATTCACGTTACCAATATGTATTCGACCGCGAAGAAAGGTTCCGGTTGTCAAAATAACAGCTGAAGAACGCCAAATTTGGCCAGAAATGGTTTTTACTCCGGCCAGACGGTCATTTTCAAAATAAAGACCGGTCACCATAGCCTGCAGTAAAGTTAAATTTTTCTGCAACATCAATGATTGCAACATCCTGCGGCTGTATGCATCTTTATCTGACTGAAAACGGTTGGCCTGAACAGCAATACCTTTTCGCGTATTGAGGCGCCGTCTTTGGATACTTGTTTCATCTGCAACTATGCCCATTTCGCCGCCGAGAGCGTCTACTTCTCTTACCAGCTGCCCTTTTCCCTGGCCTCCGATAGAAGGATTACATGGCAAAGCAGCAACGGTGTCAAGGTTTATAGTCAACAGCAGGGTCTGAATGCCCGCCCGGGCAGACGCCAAAGCTGCTTCACAACCTGCGTGTCCGCCTCCAACTACTATTATCTGAAAGTCTTGTTTGTGTGTCACTTTAATATCAGCAATGTCTTTTCGGCTAATGATCGAACAGTTTCGTTCTCATCCAGAGAAAGTTTCTGAAGAATGGCTTTGACTTCAGGAGTGCGTTTACGTGAAAGCACTTTTACCGCAGCAATCCTGATGCTTTCGTCTGCGAGAGAAAGGGCTTTTTCGATTAAAATCATCTGGTCGTCGCCCATGACAAAAGCGATATCACGCGCCCCGATTCGCTGCTCTTCGAGATTTGCAGAACACAGTCTGGCATATATTTCTGCCGAACGCGGCTTGGAAAATTCAGGGGCTCCGGGGATTTTTACAGAAGGCGTGACAGCTTGTTTCGAAGGCAACGGAGAAGTTTTTGCAACCACTGGTATAGAAACAGCTTTCGGCTCAGAATCTACCGGCGCAGTAATTGGCCGCGACGGCTGCTGAGACACCGGCGATATTTCCTTCTCAATGGGTGGCATAACGAGCTGGGGAGAAGCAACAGCGGCAGGTGATACCACAGATGGCGCAGAAACGGGTGTCTGAGTCTGAGCAGCAACCGTAACAGCAGTTTTTGAAACCGCCGGCTTTTCGGGGGTGATAGAAGGGGCGATGCGGGCGATTTCTTCCCGCAGCGGGGTATCCTTGATTTTCTCGCAAAGAGAATTAGCGACCTGCGCAACTACCGGGTCTGGGTCACCACAGGCAGCCTTAAGCACTTGCCTGGAGGTATTGTTATTTATTCTTGCCAGTGCCTTCAATACGCTCAGCCTGATACCCTGGTTCGGATCTTTAAGAGCAGCCTTCAGCAAAGTCAGGGATGCCTGATCTCCAATTTCGCCAAGAGCAAAAATTACACTGTCACGCAGCCAGACCTCAGAAGAAACCAGCATCGCTCTGAGTGTTAAAAAGGCGTTCTGGTAACCATTTTTGACCAGATATTTTGCAGCATTCACTTTAACACGGTTTTCGGGGTCTTCAAGAAGCTGAATAATATCTTGTTCGCAGCCCTTTATATCCTGTTCTTCAATTACTTCAACGGTATTTGCCCGGACTCTCGGGTCAGGGTCTTGAAGGCATTTTACAAGCGTTGCCTTACCGCTTTCGCGACTGCTGCGAGCAAATACTTTTACCAGGCCCGATTTAACAATTACGTCTTTTTCACGAAGAAGTATTTCTTCAAGAAGCGGAGAATCAAGATCTTCTTCGGTATCCATAATAATTTTAAGCATCAAAAAGCGCCGCTGGGAAGAATACTGGTCGTCGGCAAGCATAACCAGAACCTGTGGAGCAACCCTTTTATCTTTGAGATTGAACATATTCTGCAAAGCAGTAAGAGCAACTTCTTCAATTACGTTGTGCGAAAGTTGCAAAAGCTGAGTGAGATAGCCAGCGGGTTTTTTAATAGAAAGAAACCTGAT
>SABV01000117.1 GCA_009928855.1 Erysipelotrichia bacterium
ATACCAGAAAATTCCGACCCGTGGCTGTTTCTTCAGGGCAACAAACTTACTTGCTGCTTCTGCATGTAGCCGCAGCAGTTCTTCCAATGACCGCTCTTCAAGCTCAGGTTTCTTTATTTTAACTAACACAACTTCCACCTCCGTTTCGGCTGCATGGGCAGAGAAAGACAATAGTGAGCTTTATCTGGTCGTTCATATCACTGCAAAGTGTGTGGGAATACTGAACGAAAAACGTGTTGTTAACATTTTGCTGTATAAGGCTGCACACTTCGGAAACCGTGTTTATTGTGGCTTCCGAACCGGTGGTCAGATTGATCAGTACATTGTCTGATTTACTACGATCTATTTTGAAAGCATGGTCAGACAATGCCATATCAACAACTTCGACAGCCATGTTGTCGCCGGACCCATGACCAATAGAGATAGAACCATCATAATAACCATCGATAAGAGTTGGGAAATCGCCGACGGGGACTCTGACCACGTTGCCTTGAAACAGATTCAAAAAACAGCAGATTGCATCGCTGAAATAGCGGTCAACCATCGCAATCGCTTCATTCATACCTATGCCCTGTGATGATTGACTGAGAAGTGTATCGTTTTTGAATTCAAACAGCACGTCAACGTAATCTTTGAGTTTTACAATGCTCTCTAATGCATTTTCAGCACGTTTCTGCCCTTCGGAACTGAAAGGGGTAGTCGCAAACGCTACCACTAAAACACCCATCTCATGAGCGATAGCCGCTATAACCGGAGCGGCACCAGAACCAGTATCATCACCGAGAGCTGTGGTGATTACTACCATTTCGGCATTGGCAAGCGCACCGGTAATTATTTTGCGTTCAACCATTGCTGCTTCCTTCCCCATGGCAGGTTGCCCTTGGCTGCCAAGCCCTTTCAAGGTTTCTTCACCTATCAGGATCTTCACCCCGGCTTCTGCATGGTTCAGTCTTTGTTCGTCGCTACTCGCCGCGATAAATTCGACATTGTTCAGGTTTGCCTCCATCAGCCGTCTCATATAGTTCAACCCGCCATCGCCAATTCCGAACACCTTAACACTGCGTTGTTTTTCTACGGCAGTCGCTTTTAGACCCACATTTAACCCGGAAAATTTTATTTCACTCACGTCACGCCCTCAACTTTATTTAACACACGGGGTTGTTTTGTCAGATCGGCAAACTTTTTAACAGCTTCTGCAAACAAAAGCGTCATTTCTGGTGATACCGGTTCCATTGTTTCCGTCTTTTTCGTTTTTGCTGACACGATTTTCACACTCCTGATTTTACGCATATCTATCTTCAATAGCCTATCCTGCTTAACTCTATGTTCAGAGCAATGTTTTCATTCCGCCGCTGTGGTTCTCATACTTTGCCTTATAAATGCGAGGTATGCGTTCAGAGTATTTTTGTAAAATGCCTTTGTTATGCTTGGCTGATGCGGCAAAGGGAATATATCTCTTTCGAGGTAGTTGTCGTTGCATGAAAGGAATGAAAAGTTGCCTTTTGAAGCCTTTTCAACCGAATTGTAATCCCAGAATTTTGTCATTTTGCTTGAGCTCTTGTGGCTTTCATGCGCAATCAGTCTGAGGATTGGCTGACCAAGAATGATAACAATAGCTTCTGGGAAAAGTTGAAGCTCTTTCTTGAGCAACTCCATGTTGGGTAAAAGATGCTTCTCAAGGACATCGATTGTCACTGCGGGAGGTGCTGTGTAAAAGTATTTAAACAGGTTGGTCGCATAAATTTGATCTTCAGAAACTCCCAGACCTCTCATGATTATATTTACATAGCTTTTCAATGGGCCATGCCTGTCAAGATTCAGGGTGCACTTCATCTTCGACCTTTGCATTCTATTCCGGATTGTTGGATCTTGCCCGACAAGAATAACTTTTATGCTCTTATTGGCGGGCCAATATGGCGGAACCGGAAGTAAAGAATCATCAATAGGATTAGGCGGGAAATCCAGCCTTTCTTTTAGATCATTTCTGATGGCAGTCGCCTCTGCAACAATTTCGGCAGCATTCAACATAAAACTCTCCTTCTGAATTATTTCCATATCCTTCTCTTTTTAGCTGATTTTATACACCCGCAAGCTGGAGACAAATCGGTGCTGCGTTAAACCTTACCGAGCAGATCAATAACTCTCAAAAGCTCATTCTCTGCTTTCAAATCAACCATTATCAGGCGATCAAAGCAGTTGTTATCTTTTAAAACCCTGATCTCACACTGCAACGGGCAGTCGTCAAGCCAGTAGAAGTCTGAACTGAAGTCGACAGCTTCAGTCTTGAGCGTATCCCAGCTAGTGGCTTTTATTGACGAAAGCTTTGCTAGAGTCTCTTTTGTCATATATGGCTGCAGTCGCCTTATCGCCGTCCGGTTGTCTCCTTTGCAGTGTGTTGTCAGCCAGTAACAGTCGAAGTTTTCAGTTATGAAGTCTATAAATTCCGTTACGTTGTCTGCCGGTCGGGTGTCTCTGGCAGTAAGCAGAACACCATCTATATCAATATAAAGTCTGGTTTGCGTCTTCATTTCAATACCTCGCGTGTAAGTCTGCTTATTAATTTCTTCGTATCGAATGGTCACTTTTTCAGCCGGGAGACTATATCTGATGAGGATAAGATCAATGAGATGCTGGTTATCAGGATACTTTGTTGGTAGAATGACCACAAACACCGGATTTATAATATTGTTTGCAAAACAACAACGAGCCCCCCCCCCCGTGGAATATACTCATATTCTTCGCATGCCAATTCAGGGTGTACAGCCAGAATAGATGCTTGTTGGCATTTTTCTAGAAAGGTTTATTCCTCCTCCCACTCAAGGTCATTCGGATTTTCATAGTGCTGATCGGTCTTCAACACAACAGGGGCTGAGTCTGGAATATTACAGCAGCGACGGATAGCCTTTATCGCAGTTGTGTTTTTAACAATAGTCGCTGATGAAACAATAATAAATTCTTTATCGATAAGACTGTACAAAACCCGCCCCCGGGGAATGTATTCATATTCTTCGCAAGCCAATTCAGGGTTTGCAGCCTGAATCTTTGCCCAGAAATCGTAATGACTGGAACGTGGCCCGACAAAATTGCCGTAAGTTTCTGCTGCAGTGAAGTCGAAAAAATCCCCCAGCACCTTTTTGTTGTAATACCAGAAAATACAAACCTTCGGGGGCTTTTTTAAAGCAGCATATCTGAAGACCGCTTCTACATAATACGGCAGCAGCTGTTCAGTTATCTCATCTGTCATCACAATCGGTTTAGCCTTGAGAGAAGCACGTTTCAATGCGAGAAGTTCTCTTTTCCTGCCGGAACGAAAAAGATCGGTAAAGCATTTGACGATAGATGAGAAATAATCATAATATGCCGTATAAGCGTCTGACATAGGCAAGTTTGAACATGATTCAAGGACATTGTCTTTTTTAAACTCAAGAATAATGTCTGCATGCTTTTTCAGGTTTATAAACCCTTCCCCGGCTCTTTTACAGGTGTTATTGCCTTCAAAAGTGAAAGGCATCGAAACAAGACCAACCACTAACATTTTCATTTCATGGGCTATTTCGCCAATAACCGGAGCTCCCCCTGAACCTGTTGCGCCACCAAGTGCAGCCGAAATAAAAACCACTTCAGCACCATTGAGGGCGTGGACGATATTCGCCTTTATCTCGGTTGTGGCTTGTTTTGCTTTCGAGGTATTGCCCAAGAATCCGCCACACCCATCAATGCCGTTCTCAAGTAGAAGTTTTTCTGCAATCGCTGCGTTGCCCAATAACCGGACATCATTGCTGACAGCCACATACTTAACGCCTGTAATCTTACGGGCGATCATTCGTTCTATCGCTCCGATACCACCGTTGCCAACACCAACTGCCACAATTGAGTTAACGGTCATAAATCGGCTCCTTCTGCTCTGCTATCTGACAGGCTCCCGGAAGATTTTTGGATGAGTGGTGACGCGCCGGTTAGACGGTTCATTTATATTTCATTAGTTCCGGTCTGATTTCAATGCCCATGGTTCGGCATTCATCGACATATTTAGCGATTTGATCGGTATCGTTCAATTCTGAACTTAACACCGCCGCCATAAATTCGACCGGGTAATGCGCCTTGAGATATGCGGTTCTGAAGGTCACAAGAGCATAGGCGGCCGAATGAGATTTATTGCACCCATATTCGGCGAAACTGGCCATCAAATCGAATATTTCCCGGGCTTTCTGTCCGTCTATCCCTCGCTCAACCGCACCTTTAACGAACAGCCCCCCCATTTTATCCATTACTTCGCGAATCTTTTTACCCATAGCCTTGCGCAAATCGTCTGCCTGAGCCATTGAGAAGTTGGCGAGAATATTTGCGGTCTGCATACATTGTTCCTGGTAGAGAAAAACGCCGTAGGTGGCCTTGAGAACCGGCTCAAGTTCAGGGTGTGGATAAGCCATTTCCTTGCGGTAGTGTTTGCGTTCAACGAAATCGTCTACCATGCCTGAAGCCAGCGGACCGGGTCGGTACATCGCCAGCAGCGCAACGATGTCTTCAAAGACGGAAGGCTGCAATCGGGCGATGAGATTGCGCATGCCCGCAGATTCAAGCTGGAACACTCCCAGGGTAAGTGCTTTCTGCAAAAGTTCGTAGGCCTTTGCATCTTCGAGAGATGCTTCTTCCAGGTTCACGTCTATACCGCGGCTCTTTTTAATATTTTCAAGTGCCCTTTTGATAATCCTAAGCGTCTTAAGGCCGAGAAAGTTCATTTTTAAAAGACCGATGGATTCTATGGCGTTCTTTTCGTATTGGGTCACTATTTCATCGTTCTTATCCTTATAAAGCGGAACGATATCCATCAAATCATCTTTTGAAATAACAATGCCACAGGCATGAACTCCGGTATTTCGCACCAGCCCATCAACGGTTTCGGCAATGCGCAGCAACCTCTTTTGCTGATCGCTGCCGTTGTTAAGCATATTTGTCAGCTCTGGCACGTCATTCAAGGCCGATTTCAGGGGAATGCCCGGCTTTTCGGAAACCAGCTTGGCAATGCGGTCAACTTCAGGCAGTTCCATGCCGAGAACCCTGCCTATATCGCGAATCGCCATTTTTGCCAGGATGAAGTTGAAAGTAATGATCTGGGCAACTTTGGTGCGCCCGTATTTTTCCACCACATAATCAATTACCAGTTGCCTGCCGTCGTCGCTGAATTCAACGTCTATATCAGGCATGCTGATGCATTCGGGGTTGAGAAACCTTTCGAAAAGCAGGCCATATTTGAGCGGATCGATATCAGTAATGCCAAGAAGATAAGCGACGATGCTGCCTGCAGCCGAGCCTCGCCCCGGCCCAACCGGGACTCCCATTTCTCTGGCGGCTCTGATAAAGTCCCAGACGATGAGGAAGTAGTCACAAAACCCCATCCGTTTTATAACCGAAAGTTCGAATTCAAGACGATCCTGAATTTCTCTGGAAGGGGTGCCGGTTTTGTATCGCCATCCATAGCCCTTCAGGCACAGCTCAGTAAGATAGCTCTCAGAAGTTTTGCCCTCAGGAATGGGGAATTCCGGGAGAATCGATTTGCCCAGAGTCAACTGCACGTTGCAACGCCTGGCAATTCTTAAAGTGTTGTAAATTGCATCCGGGAACTCGGCAAAAAGCTCATTCATTTCCCGGGGTGATTTGAGGTAAAACTCACGAGTCTGAAAGCGAAGGCGCTTCTCATCTTCAATTTTGGCATTGGTGCTCAGGCACAAAAGTGCAGCCTGGGCTTCCCAGTCTTCGGGTTTGACGTAGTGACTGTCGTTAGTGGCCACGATCGGTGCGTTACACTGGCGTGCCACTTCGACAAGAGGCCGCAAAACATCAATTTGCTCGGGAATTCCATGGTTCTGAATTTCGACATAAAAATTTTCGGGCCCGAAAATGCGCTGATATCTTTTAATCGCTTCAACTGCGCCTTCACGGTCTTTTTCCAGCAGTTTTTCGGGCACTTCTCCGGCCAGACAGGCTCCGAGAGCGATTACCCCTTCAGAATACTTTTCCAACAGTTCGAAATTAACCCGCGGCTTGTAATAAAAATTCTCGGTGTAACCAATGGTGGAAAGCTTGACGAGATTTCGATACCCGACAATATTGCGTGCCAGCAGAACCAGATGGTACATCGGATCTTTGGTATTTTTTCCGAGCGGATGCGGAGAAACATAGGCTTCGAACCCAATAATCGGCTTCACGCCACGCTTTAGAGCATATTGATAAAATTCAATCGCCCCGAACATATTGCCATGATCAGTAATGGCAATTGCCGGCATGCGAAGCTTTCGGGCAGCATCAATAATTGCCTTTATCGGTGCGGCACCGTCGAGAAGGCTGTAATGGCTATGCACGTGAAGATGAACGAAATTGGTGTGAAACATAGAACTCTCCTTCTTAATTCTTTCCCTGGATTCAAAGCAGCAGATCTAATGACTGCTTCTACATAAAAATTAACGGTCATAAATCGACTCCTTCTGCTTCAGAGGCTTTATTGTGTACAGCGTTTCCACGGTTGCGGCGCGTGGAATTTCTGAAGAAGCCAGCACATGTATTCTGCGGTGGTTCTTGCGTAAGAGGCTACTCAGCCGGGAACGCAGACCGGTATTTGTCAGGATAACCGGTAAAAACCCCGAGTCGGTAACTTCATCAACAGCAGCGAGAATCGAAGAAGCCAATTCCCCTGCAAAGGACTGTCCGGCGATATCATTTGTGTAATCTTGTTTTATGAGCCAGGCTTCAAGTTCGGGATGGATCGAGATAACATAAATACAACCGGCATCGTATGCCAGCGGCAGGCAGATGCTGTTACAAAGAGAGAGCCGAACCTGTTCCGTCAAATGGTCGCTGTCACAATCAGCATACCCGTGAATCGCTATGCTGGTAAAAATACTTTCAAGCGGTTTAACGCTGACTCCATCTTCCAGTAAATTCCGGAAAACCTTCAGCATTGCAGGCATACCAACGGTTTTAACTGCCGCATTCAAAGTTGCAGGATACAGCCTGTTGCCAAAATCAATCAACGTCTGCAGTTCTTCAAAGCCGAAAAGGTCCTGGATATTGCCGGAAATTGTATACAGAAGCCATTTTACAAAGGCATCTGCTGAAGACAGAATTTTACCTTTCTGTTTGATCACTTTATAAACCATTCTGCTGTCAATCCACGCGCAGCAATAACCTTCGAAGATATCTCCGGCATCGAGACATTCAACAATTCCTTCCAGAGGCGTGTGGTTTATTGCAAGAGACAGGTGAGGCAGAATTCGTGTCTGAGCAACAATCTGACCATTAATTTTTAACTGGCAGCTGAACTGCTCAAGCAAAATAGAATAACTGACTTTTATATCCGGCATTATCCAGCCCATACTTGAAGCGATCTGATCACGAACATAGTCCTGTAAGCTTTGTCCGAAAGAGCTTTCCACATCTCTAACGACTACAATTATGGCTCGTCCATAAACCAGTTCAATTTTTTCGACTCTCAGAAGTCTTTCAATGCCTTCAGACGAGTCCATATTCATTGCTCCTTTCTTCTGTAGTCTATTTCGGAGAATTCAGATCATATTTTGCGGCAAGGTTTTCAACCCAGTTTTCGCCTTTGAAGAATTTCGCTATTTCAGCGAATATCCTTTGTATTGTTACTATCTTTACCTTTTCCTGAACGGCTGGCTTCAGGCTTTTAATTAACCGGTTCGGCAGGCTGCTATCTGTTGCTGGTGAAAAGAACGGGTTTCTTTCATCGACGAGAAATACAAGCTGAGAATTTGTCTTAACTGCAAACCCGACCTCTCTGTAGAACTGGTAAAAAACAGCCATTGGGCAGGTTGGCCCCTTCAAAGTCTCCTCGGTCAGCACATCATTCTCTATAAGGACTTTCCAGTATTCGCGTCCTACGCTAACAAGCTCACACTCTTTTTCGAGAATTCCATTTACCGGGTTGAGACCAGAACAAACTGTGCTTTGCAGTCGACTGCAGTAACCGAAGCTCTTCTCTACTAACTTTGCCTCGATCAAAATCTTAGGCTCTTTCGTGTGATCTGTGATCACGAAGTCCAGAGAAGTTGGCTGTGTCTGCAATTCGTTGAAGGCAAGACGATCCTGATACTCGAACTCGCCATCTATTTGCTTTGGCCAAGTTATCCCTGCTTCTTTGAACGGTTCAGCGAGAACAACCAAACTATTCTTAAGAACCAGAGGCCCCAACAGGTTGAACAGCATAGCCTGACTACTCAGTCCGTGATGTAACCAGTCATGCAGCGGGAAGGGGTAGTTTCTTGCCTGCTTCCGCTCCATTACATAGTCGAAGACCTCTGGGAGAATGATGTTCTTACGCCAGTCTGTTTTATTTTTGAGGATATACGGATATTCAGGTCTGGTGGGATATCCTTTTGTCTTAAACCATTCAGCCGACGATTTTTCCAGAATCTGGCGGATATCATTGTGACTCATAATTTGCTCCTTAAAGTTATTTATGCTTTTTATAGAGCAAGCCGGATGCCAACTCGTATTTTCTGCCGAAAGCGGCATTTAATGATGGGAATCATCTCGGCATGGCTTATCTGCCATCAATATTTGAACGTCGTCCATCATTTTTTGATTGTAGTCATGAATTTTTGCTGGCGCATAATTTTGGAAAAACACCGAGATAAAGGGGTAGCCTCTTAAGTCGCTTTTCTTAAATTGCGTTACCAGTATTTTAGAGCGGTGGTCCAGCATAACTGGCGACAATTCATCGATGTTTCCAAAAGAAATAAGCAACTGATGGGGATTAACCTCCGAATGCAAACTAAACCCATCGATCTTCAATGCCAATCGCAGAATTTTCTTTTGTAGCGAAGTGCCCCTGTAAAACATTTTGTTCAGTTCCGGAACGACCTTTATGCATTCTTTCAGTTGCAGTCTTGATCTAGCCGGGACGGCTTTTAAAATCGTCCCAGTAACATCTGCTCCGACTCCCAGTATCCTGCCGATTGCTCGAACTGAAGATCTTGCAGAAAGATGTTTAAACTTTATGATGTTTGCAATTTTTCTTATGCCATGCTGTTTAACAAGATGCTGAGTAACGGCGAATTCCCCCATTGTATTGGCCCTGATTGTTACTTCAAACAGGTCGCCATGACCTTTTTTGTTTACTCTTGCTGCGCTTAAGCCTTGCTCGATTGGGTCTTTGTTCGAGAGGCCCAGCAAATACGCGATAAGGCTTCTTGCCCAATCTTTGTTGAAAATTTCAATTGCGAAGCCTTCTTGTTCAATATGCTTTTTCAAATCACTGAGGAGCAGAAGATATTCGCGACATCCCATTTCTTCGAGAACAACGAGTTCTTCTTTTAAACGCTCGTGGTAAATCTTTCGAAGTCCTTCAGTCAAAATCATATTGCACAGTCTGTTGTGGCAAAGCGTATCTACTTTCTCAGGGTAATCTTTCACTTCAGCCAGTTGCTTTTCACAAACAAGAGACCGGGAAGATTTAACCGTGAGATTGCACCTTGCAGCGATCTTTAACGTGTTCTCTATGGCATCCGGGTAGTCGCAAAAAAGGCTTTTCATCTCACGAGATGACTTTAAATAAAACTCCTTCGAGCTAAATTTGAATCGATGCTTGTCTTCAAATAAAGACTTTGTCCGCACGCACATAAGCAGATCCTGAGTCAGCCAGTCTTTTGCCTTAACATAGTGCGAGTCGTTCGTGGCAACAATAGGCGCATTACATAGGCGAGCGACTTTTACGAGGCGATCAAGAACCTTAAGTTGCTCAGGAATGCCATGGTTCTGAATCTCAACGTAAAAATTCTCTTTTCCGAAAATCCTCTGGTATTTTCTTATTGCGGCAACAGCACCCTCTCTATCTTCTTCCAGTGATTTTCTGGCGACCTCTCCCGAAATGCAGGAGCTCAATGCTATCAATCCTGCGCTATGCTTTTTCAACTGATCGAAATCAATTCTGGGTCTGTAGTAAAAGCCTTCTGTAAAGGCCAGCGAAGATAACCGAACCAGATTCATGTAACCAGTCTTATTTCTTGCCAGCAAAATCAGATGATACAGGGGAGTTTTCTGACTGAAATCTGCGTGATCATAAGGGGTTAAGTAGATTTCGATCCCAATAATCGGCTTTATGCCACGATGTCTGGCATACTCATAAAATTCAGATGCTGCGAACAAATTCCCATGATCAGTTATGGCAATTGCCGGCATCTTTAAT
>SABV01000548.1 GCA_009928855.1 Erysipelotrichia bacterium
GGGCGGTGCAAAGAAATATGCCCCGCTGAGGCGATAGAAATTACCGACAGCGGGGCGAAATTTGACCGGAATCGCTGTATTTCATGCTTCTGTTGCATGGAAGTCTGCCCGGTAGAAGCCATAGAAATGGAGTCAAGCACTCTTCTTAATATTGGTCTTAAAATACGCGGGCTCAAAAGAAAGCTTAGAAACAGAAAAAAATGAAACAGTCAGCAAATTCAATCACAAGTTTTTTTCACCTTATGCAGGCAATCCTGATTGATTTTCTGGCAAAAAAATGTGCCACCATGAGCTTTTCTCAAAAAAAGAAGCTGGCAAAACTGCTGACTTTTTTCGCTCTTCCAATGCCATGGCTGCGCCGAAAACATGTAACAGAAAGTCTCATGCAACACCTCCAGATTGACAGAGAAAAAGCCCATGAGCTATCGCAGCGTGTATTTACCAGCTTTCTCATCAATTCTTTCGAAATGGCAGGCTTGAAATATTATTCTGACCGGCAACTTATGGATAAAATCAGAGTGGAAGGCCTTGAACATCTGCAGGAAGCGCTTGCCGGAAAAAAGGGAACAATAATCGTTTCGGGGCATTTTGGCCTCTGGGAGCTTGTTCCACCATGGCTTGCATTGAACGGTTTCGACATTACGGTTGTAGTAAGGCGCCAGAATAACGCGCATATTGACGCCTGGATGGAAAAAATGCGACAACGCCATGGCGCCAGAACCACAGACTCAGGCTTCGGAATGCGAAATATACTCAAGTCACTGCGTCAGGGGCACATTCTGGCCTTGATGGTTGATCAAGACAATGGCAAACAAGGAATTTTCGTAAAATTTTTCAACCAATGGGCTTCCGCACCAACGGGGCCGGCGGCAATTTCGCTGAAAACCGGCGCTCCAATCGTTCCGCTGGCGATTTTTCCAGACTATGACAGGCAACATCTTTTAAAAATTTATCCGCCGATATACCCTCGTGATTTTTCTGATGACATCGCCGGTCAGCAAAAAATGACTGCTATTTTTACCGGACTTCTCGAAAACATCATAAAACTTCAGCCTGAAAACTGGTTCTGGCTTCATCGTCGATGGAAAACCCAACCACATGATGCCCCCGAGAACCCATGGGCAAAACTTGTTTTGACATCTGAGGGCAAAGCAGGCAATAATATCAGCAGGGCATAATCAATGGGAAAAATTTACCTGAAATCGTATCAGTGGGTATTGAGAGCTCTGGTTGAGCTGCTCGACCTGTTTCCTACCCGCCGGATAGACACAGAAGAGTTTACCCTGCGCAAAGGCAGAATCCCTGACGAATACTCGCCACCAGCCGAAGGCACTTTCTGGGTTCACGGCGCATCACTTGGCGAAGTGATAACCTTGAGACCATTTCTTAACGAACTGGTGCGCCTTTACGGCCGCGAAAGAATTGTCTGCACCGCAACCACATTAGACGGGCTCAAGCAGTTGCAAAAAGATGAGATCTGCGGCTTTGCCACTCTGTTACCGATTGAACTGCCTGCTTTCACCGTTCCATTTATTGAAAAAATAAAACCACGTCTCATGATGATCAGTGAAACCGAAATATGGCCACTGTTGCTCGACACACTGGCCCGCAAAAATGTTCCCTACGGCATTATCAACGGGCGCATAAATGAACGGTCGGTGCGGCTCATGCGCATCGCCTGGCCGCTTTTTGAGTCTGCAATAACGCAGATGGCTTTTGTGTTTCCACAAGAGAAACAATATCAGCGACGTTTTAAAATTCTTGGAATAGGCACAGAGCGCCAACAAGCACTGGGCTGCTTCAAATACGATATTGCTGAAATTCAGCCTGACACAACCCAGATGAGGCAAAAATTTGGCATTCCTGCCCATAGAGATGTCATCTGCTTTGGAAGCACTCACCAAGGTGAAGAAGACCAGATTCTCGATGCCCTGGA
>SABV01000118.1 GCA_009928855.1 Erysipelotrichia bacterium
TACGCTTCAAAGCATTTTGACAAAACTGTTTTTGTTGGAGCCATGGAGCATTCCGAAAAAAATAGCCGGCATCAACAGCGCGTTCTGGTATTTGTGCTGCTTGGGCTGATGTCTTTGTTTATGCTTATTGTTAGCGGGGTCATTCTGTGGCTTCGGGTTGTAGAACCTTTAAGAGAGATAAAAACAGCTTTTGACGATGTTGAATGCGGTCGTTCGGGTAAGATATCGACGACTTGCAGAAGTGATGAAATAGGTTTGCTGGCCGGTGAGTTCGCAGAAATGCAGAACGGCCTCGCAGAGCGTCGTCGTCTTGCCTCTCTGCTTTCTGAACATGCTGTTGCCGCCGTAGTAAATGCGTCTGCCGATGGCATGATTGCTTCTGAGTCTTTTTGGGGAGTCGTCCTTGTTTCTGATATCCGCAATTTTACGACGATATGTGAGATGCATAGCCCGCCTCTTGTAACCAGCTTGCTTAATAGTCACATGACAGAGATGGCTTCAATTATCAGCAGTTTTGGCGGTAAAATTTACAAGTTTATTGGTGACGCTATCGAAGCCGTGTTTGTAGATGATTATCATTTCAATCAGTCCCCATGCGTTCGGGCCGCGCTGGCAGGGGCCGCAATGTTGCAGAAGGTGCATGAGATCAATGCGATGCGTGTGGCTGACGGTTTGTTTGACTATCGCATCGGTGTTGGTCTGGCAAAAGGGGAACTGGTCGCCGGCGAAGTTGGCAGCCAGTTCAGCCGGCGCGATTACGCCATGTTTGGCAGTGCTTTCAGGCGCGCCGAAGAATTCGAGGGGATGACGCGCGGCTTCCCTGATTGCCCGCTGATCGCCGATCGTTATGTGGTAGAGGCGACAACGGATGACTCTTTTGTCTGGGTCGAAATAAGTGCAGATCCAGAATGTATTTTTAGGCTTGCATGTTTGAATGAGGCTATTCTAAAAAAGATTTCGACAACACCTGCAAATATAAATATGGATTTGCCACAGAAAAAAATGTTACGGGATTTGCCTGCAGGGTCTTTATCGCCTTCAGCGCCTATAGATAAAATCTCTGTGCATAATCGTAAGATTCTGGTTTTTATTGCGGGGCTTTTCTGCATTCTTTTTCCATTTTTTGCCTGGATCTTTACTCTCAGAACTGGCAATAATGCCATGCTGCTGCAGGCTGGGCAAAATGCCAGAAGTTATTGTGAGAACATCGCTGCCCGTTTGAGCGTACCTGATTCTCAGCCTCTGATGCTGGAAGAATACCTTGATGAACTCAGTGAAGACCTGGCTGCAGATGTGCCTTGGAACCCTTGTGGCGCCGATCTCGTTTCTTTTGAGTCTGCTGCGTCTGGTATGCTGGTTAAATTGAAGAGTGCAGGGCTTGAGCCTTCTCTTTTGGGTATTCTTCATAAACCTGGCGGTGCCGGTAATATAACGCCTGATCAAAACTGGAAACTTGTTTCTTACATTGGTGATGCCAAATCTCGTGATCTGCTAACCGACACACTGCGTTTGTTTGCCCGGCAATATTATTTTGATTCCTGGCTTAGCCCAGGGCTGTTGATGCCGAAGATTAATCAGATGCTGGGTAACGGCATGGAGTTCAGGCACCTGTATAATGATGCTCACGCGAGGGTGATAACGGTAAAGAAGGGTGCTGTTGACGAATATTTATACTGGCAGCCTCTTTTGCTGAGAAATTCACGGCGTATCAGCGAAGCTATGCGTGATTTCTCATGCAATGCTTTTCGGCAAAAACCCCCCGCAGATGTTCTGCTGCAGTGTGGTGTGATTTTATGTCTGATTCCGAGGCAAAAAGTTTTTGAAAACCACCTGATGACGATCAGGCACGTCTTAGAACGCGAGAAGATCGAATTTGCGCTTATTGGGCCTGGTATCGAGCCTTTCGTAACAAATGGTTTTCCGGTCGATGCCGGCGATCTTAAAAATTCTCTGGTATCACCTCCGGCAGGCTGGCATATGACTGGTGCCTTAATTAAAGCACAGGGCCAGGAATGTCAGGTTTTTATAGCATGCAAAACTCTTGAACCCGCAGAGAATTTTGTCTGGTTTGTTTTGATTTTGGCCCTTCTTATTGTGGCTGCCTGGTATAAAAGCGTGTTTTATGAGTCATTGATAGCCCGCAGATTTGCCTGGCAATTTTGGGCCGGATTGTTTGCGGCAGCGGTTATACCAATTGCCTCGGTTTATACGGTAAATGACTGGTTTGCCATAGAGCAGATGGAATTGCGGCCAAAAGAAGAGCGGGTGCGCATTATATCGTCTTTTGAGCGACTCGAACGCAGGCAGTTTATGCAGGAAATTCTGGCATGGGACAAAATAGAAAAGCTTTCTCTTTCTTCTGAACTGGCGACAGCTGTAGACTCTGTTGACAAGGGAAGCAAAGATGTGAAGTTTATTGATCGGGTGGTTAAAAAACTTGCCGAAGTTCGACATGATTACACGGGGCCGGTGCGATTCAATGAAATGATAATGGTTTCTACTAAAGGCTGGCAGCAGACAGTTTATGCAGATGACAGCGAATTAGAAGCAACCGAATTTAAAAGATTTATTGGTGCTTTCATAAACATGCTTTTTAATGATCTCGGAGTGTCTGAAAATGAGGGGTCTGTCGGGGCAAAAACGGTTGGTGTGGCCGTAAAAGACGAAATGACCAGAGACGCCGGGTTACATATTTTTCGCACAATGTTTGGAACCGACAACTACTTTACGCTGGTGCACGGAATTGATATGTCTTTTAGAATTTTTATCTCTACCGGTCTGGCTTCCATGAGAATGATTCCTTTGCCAGAACCTAAAAAACTTCGTGCTGTCGCTTTCTGGCTGTTTTTTGACAGTTTCAACTCGACCATGCGCAGAATATTCAAGAATGCTGATATTCCATACGCTGTTTATACAGAATCCAAGGCAATGTACGGCGCCCTCAAACAGCCCTGGACAGGAGGCTGGGAGCCAGATGTTAACCGGTTTGCCCGTTGGACGCTTGCATCAAGAACTCCCCTGAGTGCTCGTGCTGTTTTTGCCGGCAGAAATTGCTTGGTAGAGGCCAGAATTGGCAGCCATAATGAAGTGATGTTGATGGTGGGTATAACGCCAGAGGATGAAATTTTCGACGCTGTTGAACGCTCTCGCAAACGGTTTCTGTATATGCTTATGGTGTCTTTATTGGCCATAATGGCTCTGGCTCTACTCGTTTCGGCCGATATTACCGGGCCGGTAGTACAGCTTACGCTGGGTGTAAAAATGATTGCTGCGCAACATGACTACTGTATTGCCGTTTCGCGCAGAGATGAACTTGGGCAGATGATGCTGGCGTTCAATAAGATGGCCAGGGGCCTTCGCGAGCGTGAGATGATGGGGCATATGGTTTCGAGCGCTGCCAGAAGAATGGTGAGGGATGAGGAGAGCCTCAGGCTTGCCGAAGAAGGTCATTATCTGAGTGTGACGGTGCTTTATCTTTCTATTCCTGATTTCAGCAGTTATATGGAGAGCATGGATACCCATGAATTGCTTGAAAAAACCAGTCGGCAGATAGATGCTCTTTGCGGTATCATCATCAACAGCGGTGGTGAGGCCGATAAGATTATCGGAGAAAAGATTCTTGCATATTTTTACAGTCCTGCCGGTCTTGCCGAGAGCAATTCAATGGCTATGCATGCTGTTAAGCTGATCAAAGAGGCAGAACTGGAAGGGGTGCTGCATTTTCCTGTTGCTGCCGGCATTCATGCCGGTGAAATAATTGCCGGTCTTCTTGGGGTAAGTAGTCAGCGGGATTTTACTATCATCGGTGATGCGGTAAACACAGCTGCCAGAATCAACGCCATGGCTGCTGGTCTTGGCAGTGACAGGTATCTTGTAAGCCAGGCTGTTGCTGACACGCTAAATGATAATATGGCTTGTTTTAGAGTGCACGAAAGTGTTCAGCTTAAGGGAAAAGCAGAAAGAATCAAGTTGTTGCAGATACTGTTTACTTGAGGGATTTTTGTTTAAGGTCTGCTTTTTTGTTTTTTCTGGTGATGTCATTCAGGTAGAGGTCAAATTCGCCCGAAACTGAGCTGACCTGCTCGTCGTTGAGCCTGAGTGAACCGGTTATGACTGAACTGGTCGGGTCTGGCTGGCTCAGGGTAAGAGAAACATGCCCCAGCGGCACCGGCAGTTCTTCTTTTTTCTGTTGTTCGCTGTTGCCGGTAACCCACGCTTTGGCAGACGATTCAAAAAGATCTGCTTCGAGGTTGATCGTTTCAAACATTGTTACTTTAAGCACGTATTCGTAGCCGGCAATTACAAAAAGGCCAGAAAGTTTTTTCTGTGCGTTTTTTTCTGTGGTATTGGCTGTGTTTGCCGTATTGCTGGCAGTTTCTTCCTGAAAAAGGGCCATTTTAACAGTTTTAAAGTCTTTGTTCTGAAAAGCAAATCCAAGCCCGTTCATCAGCGGCTGTGCTGACGATGAACTTGCGAAAATTAAGAGAATCATAAGAGCGAGGACTATTTTTTTCATGATGTTTCTCCCGTGGTTAGTCTCTACCATTATTCTAGCAAAGATTTTGTCTGAATGAACAAGAAAACGAGTTAAACAATGTAAAGTATTGTTTGCTGGTCATGATAAAACTTTACTTGAGCGCTGGTTATTTATTAAACTGGCATGGTGATTTATCGGTTTGGGTTTGATTATTACAAAATCAGGAAAATAAAATGAGTGACTTTTCAGCGGGCAATAATAACTCAACGGCTCCTTCAACGGCAGTTGCAAAAATCGGCTTCTTTCAGAGTATTAAGGTAAGAGCCTGGCTTGGTATTTTTCTTCTGACCATTTTGCCCCTGCTTTCATTGGCATTTTTTTCGTTCAACGTGCTTGGCGATATCGCTCGTGATATTCTTATCGAAGGTAATATTCAGGCTTTTCAGCAGGTTAAGTATGAAGTAGACCAGTATGTAAGCGTTTATGACGAGCTTACTCGCTACCTGGCCAGTGACATCCGCCTGCAAAGCCCCGTTTCTGCCGGTGCCAGGCAGGCGCTACAACAGCTTGACCAGGCTTATGAGTATGTGGAGAGAATTGTTCTGGTAGCTTCTGATGGCAGTTTGTTGAGCCATTCAAAGCCAGAACTGTCGTCTATTGAGTCTTTGACCGTGCCGGAAGAACTGTTGATCAATTCGCCCCAGAAAATTATGTTCTCGCCTGAAGCATTTCATGTAAAAGCTTCTGTAACTCAAGAAGCCGGTTCTTCACTCGTCATTGCGACAGTGTCATTTTTGAAGCTGCGTAAATCACTCGAAGGCATCACTTTTGGAACCAATTTTCGCTATTTTCTCGTTACGCAAAATGGCGAAAATATTCTCGAACAGCCTGATTTTCCAAAAGAGTTGATCTCAGATTTAATGGAAAAGCCGTGCGGTGCTTATGATCTTTTGCCGACCGGTGTGTCGTCACCTCAGGTGGCGATATCTCTGCCAATTCTGCATTATGGTCTGCGTATTTTCGTTTTTCAAGATGCCGGAGAAGTCTACAGAGTTGCCAGAACCATCGGGCAGCGCACTTTCAGGTTTGTTCTTCTGCTCTCTATTGTCGCTTTTCTGCTGGCTACATATTTCAGCGTGAAGCTGACAAGACCTATAATCGAAATTGCACGCAAGGCTGATGAGCTGAGTGAAGGCAATCTTGATGTGACGGTCGATATCGTTCGTAATGACGAGCTTGGCTTTCTGGCGGGCTGTTTCAACAACATGAGTCGTCGTATTCGTAAAAAAGTGGTTGAAATAAGCGCCATGTACCGGGTCACCCAGCTGGTAAGCGCTTCTTCTACCTATAAAGAGGCTTTGGATGGTTGTCTTGAACATTTGATTGAAATATTTCAGGCTCGTCGCGGCTCAATTATGCTTCTTAACGAGGCCCGGACGCTTCTGCGGGTTGAAAGCTTCAGGCAGGTTAATGAAAAAACATCAGAAACTTCTGCTGCCAGCACTCCTGCCGGACATTTCGAGCTCAGACTTGGCGAAGGAATTGCCGGCGAAGTTGCCATGACAGGAAATGCCATATTGTGCATGGATTGCAGTAAGGACGAAAGGTTTAAGGATTACGACAGCGGTAATGGAGCTAAAGCACCCGAAACGCTGATTTCGGTGCCTTTGAGTGTGCATGGTAATATTATGGGCGTGGTTAACCTCTCTGATCGCTCAAACAGCCGTCTTTTTAGTTCAGAAGACCTGGATCTGCTTCTGGCAATAGCTGGTCAGATGGCTTTGTCTATCGATAATTCGCGTTTACACGAGCTTTCTATCGTAGATTCCCTGACCGGGCTTTTTATTAAAAAGTTTTTTGAAATTCGTCTTGAAGATGAGATCAAGAGAGCGAGAAGATTTAGTTTTCCTCTCGCTCTGGTAATGTTTGATATAGATGGTTTTACCGCCTTAAATGAAAAATACGGAAAAGCAGCTGGTGATACCGTGCTTTTCGAGGTTGCAAAAATTCTTAAAGAATCGGTGCGCGCGACTGATATTCCGGCCAGATATGGCGCTGATGAAATGGCCGCGATTCTTGCACACACCACTTCAGAGCAGGCACTTATTTTTGCCGAAAGATTGCGCGAAAGAATTGCAGGCCACAAAATGCTCAGTAATGGTAACGAATTCGGCGTCACCATAAGTGTTGGCATCGCACAGTATGAACGTGGTATCGAAAGGCATTACCAGTTGTCTGAAAAGACCGAAGAGGCTGTGGCGGCCAGTAAAGCCAAGGGTAGAAACACTACGACTATTTATGTCAGAGGAGAAGCGCAATGAGAAAAAATTTAAGCGCTATTGCCATAGCTTTTTCTTTGTTTGTAATGTTGATTTCTAATTCTTTGTCGGCCGCTGATTATCATGTAAAGCTTATAAAAAAGTTTTATTCCATGGCTACCGCCAGCATAAACGGCACTTATTATCCGGTAGGAAACTCTATCGCAAGGTTGATCAGCAAAAAAACGAAGGATCTTGTCGTGGTTGCCGAGCCAACCGCAGGGTCGCTTGCGAATATTGAGTATCTGAAGAGTGGCAATGTCGATCTTGCTTTGATACAGAGTGATGTAGCCTGGATGGCCTTTAATGGTTCTCATAATTTTTCTGAAAACAAATTTCGTGAACTTCGAATACTGGCTTCGTTGTATTCAGAAGTCATTCAAATAGTTGTTCGCGCCGATTCTGAGATAAAAACTATCCAGGATCTCAAGGGTAGAAAAATTTCTGTTGGAGAACACGATAGTGGCAGTGCGGCCAGCGTAAAGCTCGTTCTGGAAGCAGCCGGTCTGTTGCCAGAAGACTATGTTCTCGTTTTTGAGCGCTTTACCAGGGCAACAGAATCGCTGGGAGACGGCTATGTCGATGCAGTCTGCTACGCTGGTGGGGTTCCGGCTGACGGTATAACCCGGCTTGCTGCAAAAGTGCCCGTTCGACTTATTCCTGTTTCTGGAGATGTTGCGGCTAAGCTTGTTTCGAGATATCCATTTTTTTCTCAGGAAACGATAGCCGCCAATTTATATAAAGGGCAGGATTCGGCCCTGGCAACTATTGGGCTCAGGGCTTTGCTTGTGGGCACAGAAGGTCTGTCGTCTGAAGAAGTGCTGTTGATGCTCGGAATTATCTATGATAATCCTGCCGTCTATGAGCAGGGTCAGGTAAAAATTGAGATGCTTCTGGCCGATGGCCTGAAGGGAATCGATAATGCCATGCTGCACGAGGGTTCGCGAAAGTTTTTCCGTTTGAATGGTCAAAAATAGAAGACTCTATCTCTTCACCCTGCAAATATTCGCGGCGGTTTGGCGAAATTGTTATTTTTGGGTATAATTAACAAAAATAACAAATACCATTCTGGCGGTGTACATATGTGCAGGGCGCAAAAAGAGCTTTTACGTTTACCGGTTCTGCTTCTGATTTTTATTGCTTGTTCGCTGTTGCCTTGTCTGGCAGATGATGCGAAGGTCATGTTTGACCGTTATCAGTCTATTTATAAGACTTACCGGGAGGCAGTAGAGGCACAGGCAGATCAACAGACAATCAAAGCTCTTTCTGCTGAATTGCAGAGTGCGTGCAAAGATTATTATGGCGCCATAGGCATCGATGCTACCTTCGACTCTGAAAAATCTTCAGAGCCTGTTCTAACAAAACTCTCCTCAGAAGATGCAGACGCAAACGCCCTTGTCGGTGCGGTTCACAGCGGCAAAAGTGCTTTGCAGCTAAAATATGATGCGATCGTCCTTAAATTGAGTTCTGCTGATCGAGCCGGCAGTCTTGATCAGATTCAAAAATCTCTCGAAGCTTTTATCGCAGAATGTACTAATGCCGAATTACAGAAAGAGGCATTTTTTCAGCTTGCCGATGTCGTTTACGAAAAAACGGCCAGCCTCTCAGAAGCTCAGAATGTGCTTTTAAAGTATGCTCGTATTACTGCCGACCCTGAGAAGCGCAGGCAGGCTCTGGCAAAAATCAGAATGCTTCGCCGTCGGGCTGTGGTGGCTCAAAAACGCAAAGAGTATTATGATATTCAGCAAACTGTTGTTTCTGACTGGAGCAGATATTCTTCCACATCCTGGCTGGCAGTTCCGGTAAAGCTCTTTAATCTTGGTTCATATGCTCTTAAAAATTTGCAACGCAGAGCCAAAGCCCGTGAGCTCGATCGTGCTCTTCAGGAATACGACCGTGCTGTGCTTGACACTTATCCACCAGGATCTACCGATGCACTGACCCGCTCGAAAATTGTTCCGCTTAACCGTGTCAGAATGCTGGTAAATGGCAGAACCAGCTTTTATTACCGTCTTGAGCATGCCAGACGTGCCCAGTCAACTTTGTATCTGCAAACCCTGCTTTTTCAGGATGATGACATTGGCAATCAGCTTGTTGATATCATGTGTGAGCGTGCTCAAAGCGGGGTTGATGTAAAACTCATTCTCGATGACTTTTTCTCGTTCGGCAAAAAAGATGGCGTGATTCAAAGACTTCGTAATGCCGGGGTCAAGGTGCTGATAAATAATCCAATTCTCAAGAATATTCTGAAGGCCAATTTCAGGTCTCACCAGAAGCTGTTTATCGTAGATGAAACCACTGCCATTGTTGGCGGCATGAATATTGGCGATGAGTATGCCAAGGGCGAAATCGTCGAGTATGGCTGGCGTGACACCGATGTAGAATTGCAGGGGCCGGTTGTACGCGAAATTCTTGATCTGTTCGAGAACAACTGGGAAGACCTCACCCTCAGTAAATGGAACGAAACCGGTGATTACAGTGCTTACAAAAAGGCAAGCAAAGAGATAAACGAATTCAAGTCTCTTAAAAATGTTGATAAGCTTATTCGTGGGCCGATTCCCGTTTATTTTGCCGTGCCGCCTGTTTTTGACGATGTCGATGCGCGTTTTGTCACAACTTTTCCCATCAATGATAAAGACGACAACATACTTGATCTCTTCGAAGTGTATCTGAATCGAGCACGCACTGAGGTGATTTTTCAGTCTGCTTACTTTATTCCGACCGATCGCCTGGTTTCAGCGATCGCAGCTGCATGCGCTCGCGGTGTTGAGGTAAAAATCATTACCAATTCTATTGAATCGAATAATCATCCCAGCGGCGGCTGGGCAGGCCGAGAGTCTTACGAAAAGGTTCTTCGCGCCGGTGCCAGAATTTTTGAGTGGCAGGGTGCTCAGACTCTTCACTCAAAAGTGAGCTTGTTTGATGACTTCGCCGTTACTCTGGGCGCTTATAATGTTAACTCGCGCAGTCACTCCAGTGATTCTGAAGATGTTATTGCATTCGAAGACTTCAGGGTTGCCAGAGTTTTTAGGCAGATGCTGGCCAGAGATTTTAGCCGCTGTCGTGAGATAACCCTCGAAGAGGTCATGAGCTGGAACCGTGATTTTATGAAAAAAGCCCGGATGGAATTTTTCAATCTGTTTAAATTCATGTTCTGAGCTTTGTAAGCGCGAATTAAACCGCACCTATATGTGTTTTTCTTTTAAGGTTTGAATTGCGGTTTTATCGATATTTTGCGGCATATATTGAAAGCCTCTCTGAAAAATCCAGGTCAGATCTTCAGGCGGAAGCTATGGCCAATATGTCTGACAGCATCAAAGAAATAGTTCTGAAAAAGGGTCTTGGCAGCAAGATTATGTTGA
>SABV01000549.1 GCA_009928855.1 Erysipelotrichia bacterium
AAAGATTGCGAACTTTACGATGTCGGCAAATTTGCCGGAAATCACAAAGTTACCCAAGATAATATAAACGCCCTGCTGGCCGAAAAAGCTCTCGAAAAGAAGCTTGTCGTAAGACTCAAGGGTGGCGACCCCTTTGTGTTCGGTAGAGGCGGCGAAGAAATGCTATATCTTGCAGAACGCGGCATTGGCGTAGAGGTAGTGCCAGGAGTGACTTCGGCTATTGCAGCGCCATGCTATGCAGGAATACCAATAACCCAACGAGGATTTACAGCTTCGTTGGCAGTGGTAACGGGGCATGAGGCCGAAAAAGAAACCAGCGACATTAATTGGCAGGCGCTGGCAGGCATCGGCACCGTAGTTTTTTTGATGGGCGTCAAAAACCTGCCGGCCATCTGCAAAAATCTTATAGCAGCAGGTCGATCACCAGAAACTCCGGTGGCGCTGGTTCAACACGGAACACTCCCGATACAGAGAACCATTACCGGCACACTTGCAACTATTGCAAAAGTTGCTGTTGAAGCCAATATTCAGCCACCAGCGGCAACCATAGTGGGAGAAGTTGTCGAACTGCGCGAAAAGCTCGCATGGTTCGAAAAACGGCCGTTATTCGGCCGTAAAATTGCCGTAACACGTTCAAGACAACAGGCCAGCGTTCTGGTAGAAGAATTACAGCAACTTGGCGCTGAAGTGCTCGAATGCCCGAGCATCAAAATAATACAGCATCACACCAGCGAGGCTCTTAAAACCTTCATGGCCAACTGCGACTCATTTGAACACCTGATTTTTACCTCGGCAAATGGAGTAAGCGGTTTTATCGAAGCACTCACCGAAAACAACCTCGACATGCGTTTTCTAAGTGGCAAAAAAATTGTCTGCATCGGCCCGGCAACAGCGGCAGCGTTTAAAGAGCGGGGTATCATAGCAGACTTTGTGCCCAAAACATATGTGGCAGAAGCTCTGTTGCCATATTTCGAGAACTTATCACCAACCAGAATAGCAATTCTAAGAGCCGAAAAAGCGAGAGAGATACTACCTGAAACTCTGCAGAAACTCGGGCACCACGTTGAAATCGTGCCAGTCTACCACACTGAATATGAAACTCCGGATAACAGTGAAATTGCTGCAGCCCTCAAAAGCGGCTCAATTGACCTGGTTACATTCACCAGTTCTTCGACTGCGGAGGGTTTTGTAAAAATGCTTGCCGGCAGTGGTGTCGATAATAATCTGATACCTGCGGCAGCAATAGGGCCGATAACAGCGGCGACCTGCCGAGAATTCGGATTCGCTATTAAAACCGAAGCCACAGACTTTACTATTCCAGGCCTGATCGAAGCCATACAAAAATATTTTCAAAATCCACAAAACAAAAAGTGATTTTACCCGGAAAGGCAGACAGCAAAGCATGATAAATATAAGCAAAATATATGCAAACCATTCGACAACCGGAGATCCTCTGCGCTACGGAAAACAGCATGACGGCAAGGTCGACCATTCACATCATTTCAAGGGACATCAAACGGCAAAAACAGCGTCTGAGCGACGGCCGGTAGTAGTCTGGAACGTCTCAAAACGCTGCAATTTAAAATGTATTCACTGTTACACCAACTCAGACATCAATCTGGCACCAGATGAGCTGAATTTCAGCGAAGGACAGGCTCTGATAGATGATCTTGCCGAGTTTAAAATTCCGGCGCTGCTCTTGAGCGGCGGCGAACCGCTGATGCGCACCGACCTGTTCGAACTGGCCAATTATGCTGTCAGCAAAGGGTTGCGACCGGTGCTTTCTACTAATGGCACTCTTATAACACCCGAAATGGCGCAAAAAATAAGAGATACCGGTTTTATCTATGCCGGAATCTCTCTCGATGGCATTGGCAATACAAATGACCATTTTCGCGGGGTTGATGGCGCTTTTGACAAAGCCATGGCCGG
>SABV01000550.1 GCA_009928855.1 Erysipelotrichia bacterium
CCACAAATCAGGGAAAATAAAAAATGTGCCGTTTTAAGCGACACATTGAAAGGGAGTTAGGGATTTGGTTGTCCATTCAATATAAACTTCAACTTAAGTTAAAGTTGAACCTTAACATGAACTTCAACATTCATATCGGCGACAAAAGTTAAAGCATTTAGCTTTTTTTATTTTTTTTTTGCACTTAAGATAAAAAGTTTTTCTGACGATATGAACAATACCGGTTAGTAACCCAAGCAAACAAGAAAACTTTCGGAGGTAAACTCGATGAAAAAAGAAAGCCTCATGACGATTCCAGAGTTGATGGACTTTCTGCAGGTTAAGCGCAACACGATCTACACCCTTAGAAACCTGGGTTTGCCTACAGTAAAAATAGGAAGATCAGTTCGTTTCAGAGCAGACAGTGTTATTAACTGGCTCAGTGAGCTGGAAAAAACATGTAATTCTTCGATAAAAGCATACATCGGCGACAACACTCATTTGCTGTAATCTCAGAATATGAACGAAACGGCAAAAGAAATTTTTTATCTTCTCAGTTTTTCTGTCAGCACTGGTTTTCTGTTGAGTAAAACTCTCTATGCTCTTTATCAGGAATGGCAAGACAACAACTGGCTGAAAAAGAACCGTAACCATCGCTACCGCCCCTGACAAATAAAAAATGTGCTGCAACCGCAGAGGTTCAGAGACTGATCCTCTGCGGTTTCTTTTTTTTCAATGCATCGGCGAGTAAAGACGCGAATAATTCCAGTGACTCCCCATTACTTTTTTGTAATAGTCTCGCGTCTCTGGTAGAGGAACCTTGTCGAGTCGCTCTAAAACAGGCATATTTGAATAAGGCCCAGCCTCAACCTTGCGCTGAATGTTTCCCTGACCGCCATTATATGATGCCGAAGCAAGAAACAGATCGCCATTAAACAGATCTGCAAGATATTTCAAATACCACGAACCGTATCTGATATTCAAAGAAGGCTCCCAGAGATTGTTCGTATGAAATTTTTTCTCACCAAGTTTCGTGGCAATCCATTTGCCGGTGGTAGGAAGAATTTGCATCAGGCTCATGGCATTGCTTCTCGACAATGTGTCTTCTTTAAAATGACTTTCTTCTCGCATTATCGAAAGGATCCAATATGGATCAATGCCAAATTGTCTGGCATTTGAACGCACCATTGATTCGTAAGTCAACGGATAAAGAGCCTTCCAGCCCCATTCGGGCATATCAGACAAAGCCCTGCCGCTTTCCAGGATTTGTCGCGAAAGGCGTTCGCCAAAAGCTACAACCTGGTTATAATCATGGTTTGCCATGGCAATATCAATGATTCCCTTATAGAGAGCCAGATCACCAGGATTTTTATCGGTCAATTTAATTGCCTCTGCCCTGGCAAAATTTGCAAATCCTGAGCTCCAGAGTTTTTTCATCGCAGCCAATCTGAGCTGCAATTCTTTATTGAGCTTTTTCAACGGAGGATTCAGCGGTTTCAAGGGCATATTTTTCGCTTCGGGGGCAACCCAGTAAATAAAAAACGAATTGGGATATTTTTTCTTTAAAAGCGCTACAAGAACCTGCCCCTCTTTAGATTTGGCTCCAACCGCCATGGCGGCGTAACCAAGAGCATCATCGGCACGATAGTGCCCGGGAAAATTCTTTGCAAGCAACATAAAATATGGAACAGAACGGGATTTCTGATCCTTGTCAAAATGCTCCAGTCCCATTTCATAAATATGAACCGGAAAAAGCGTTCCGAGAGTGTCTTTTTTAACAAGCCGGTTAAGCAGTTCAAGACATTCAGCATCATTGCCAAGTCTGTATGCAGAACGCATCAGGCGGTATAACGCAGCATTTTCATTAACAGGAAAGCCTGAACATTTCAATGCCTCTTTATAATCAGAGGCAGCCATGGCATATTTTTCAGCAAAATGATTGGCATCGCC
>SABV01000551.1 GCA_009928855.1 Erysipelotrichia bacterium
CGTGAAGTAAAAATTGCCGATGTTACCGACTCTTATCTGCAGACAAATTTGTTAAAAAAAGTGACGGTAACGGTTAAATGGAGCGAGGCGCATCGGCCTGCAAATATAAATTTGCCTGACGATCGTAATCGACAGGTCGAGATGTCGGTATTATTACTTAACGAGCGAAACTTGAATTATTAGCATCCGGGAAACCTTATGAATGCATTGTTTTCGGTAGAGTCAATGAAAAAAAGACATGGCATGACGTTTGTGGAACTCACCATAAGCGTTGGTATTGCGCTGGTGGTTTTTCTCATGATTTACCGTTTCTTTTCGAGCACCAGGCATCATTACATGTATGGCACCGTTAATCTTCAGAACCTCCAGGAAGCGCGTCTGGCGGTTAACTATCTCAGACGTGACTTTTCTTGTGCCTGCCCCAGAATTGAAGATCCGGAGGTTGCTGGCTACGTCAATCTGCAAAAGGTCAGAAACCAGCTTTTTGTGACCTCTTCGTGGCCAACTGATGAACAGGGTGATTTGATACAGATTTATCAGCACGGCTTGCTGTTTTATAAATTTGTTTTTGAATCTCCTGATTACAAGCCAAGAGTGGAGCTTGTTCGATATGAATTCGATAACACCTCCAAAACATTAATTCGTCACGCAGATGGCGGTAAAATTCGCAAATTTACAGGATTTGAGGACGTCGAGTTTCAATTATATGCTCATGAACTGAATCCAAAGGTGCCGCTGTTATGGGTGAGATTGAAGGTGCATGAAGGCGAAAATATTTATGGAAAAGATTCTATTGGCAAAGAACTTGAAATTACCACTTCTATCAGCAGCCCTTTTATAACCAGTTCGGTGAACAATAAATACTGGCGCTATGAAACGGGTCACGAAAAAATGTGATGGGTGCAACAAACAAAAAGCTTTGTTCGTAATATGTGTGTAAAACTAAAATGCAGGAGGAATTTATGAAAAATCTGAGATCGATTATCACGGCTCTGTTGTGTTTTGCCATGGTATTTAACCCGGTTTTATTTGAAGCTGCTCTTTGGGCTGAAGATGCCAAAAATAAAGAAATAGCCGCCTCAGAAGAAGCTACCGATGAAGCAGTAGATAAGACCGATGAGGCATATCAGACACTTCTGAAGACCAAAAAAGCCAAGACTGACGATGATATGGATGGTGATGCGAAAGCTCAGGTAAGAGATGCTAACGCCAACCTTGATGCCGCTAAGGGCGAAGTTAAAGAATCTAAAGACAACGTTGGCGCTGCCCAGGGTGAAGTAAAAGCTGTTGGTGCCACCGTTAATGGTGATGGCAATACCTTCGAAAAAATGACGAAGACTGCTGCCGGTGTTCAGAAGGTTTTGATTAAAACCGGCCAGATGCTGCAAAAAGTAGGGCAGACTCTTAAAACCGTAGGTCAGGCATTGCAGGCTATCGGTAAGGTGCTTTCAGCCATTCCATGGACTGCAGCTATCGGCCAGGCTCTTGAACGGGTCGGTCAGGTTCTTTATCAGGTGGGTAGCGCGCTTGACAGTATTGGTAAAGTCATAGAAGAGATCGGTCAGACTGCCGCTGATTCAGATATGAATTTTGGTGATATGCTTGGCAAGGTTTTCGAAGCCGGCAAAGATGGCTGGAAAAAGGGCGGGGAAGAAGCTGAAGCCTACAGTCAGAAACTCGATGACGAGCTTAAATCCGCTGATACCTCTGAAGATATGGGTGGTGCCTCAGAAGACACAGGTTCTGAAGCCGATGATGGCTCTGGCGTGGTTGAAGATGCCGCCCAGGAAGGCGTTGCTGATATCTGATTATTTGTTGTTATCCGTGCAAAAAAAGCTGCCATAACGGCAGCTTTTTTTTGCGCGGAAAATCGCTTTTTCGTGCCTGGTTTATGGTAAAGAAAACTTTGTAAGTTGCCGATCAGG
>SABV01000119.1 GCA_009928855.1 Erysipelotrichia bacterium
GCTGCTTTTAATTATATGCGAGATTTTATTCCCATGGATATGATGGGCATGTACCTGGCTGCAGATGTTGACGACGGTGGGGTTAAGATTTATTCGGTGGCCAGATATGGGCAACGACTCATAAGCGAGCCGGATAACATCAGAGAGCCGATAATGTGGCTTAACAGCAAAGAAGTCAGAGAGCTGGAAGCTTTTGAGAAGAGCCAGAAAAGGCCGATTACCATTGATAACTTTGGCAAGTTTCCATTGCCATTACTTAAGATCTTTGCCAATATTGAACGCTATTCAATGGTGAAAATGGAAATAGGCTCCGGTGGCTATCGCAGCTGCTCTCTGGTCGTCGCCAAAGAGGGCAGGAATGTTTATCAGCAACACCATATCGATTTACTGCTCTCGGTAAGGGAGCCTTTTTCCATCGCAATGAGCAATGCAATCAGATATCTTGAATTGCTGCAGCTCAAAGAAGGTCTGATTGACGAAAATCAGGCCATGAAGACTGATTTGGAAAGGGTTAGCGGCGATCTGGTTGTTGGTGCAGATTTTGGTCTGCGCAGGGTGATGGAGATGGTGAAGACTGTTGCCAAAACTTCAAGCCCGGTATTGCTGCTTGGCGAAACCGGTACCGGAAAGGAAGTAATTGCGAAAAATATACATCAAACCAGTCCGCGCCGTGATGGCCCGTTTGTAAGAGTGCAGTGCGGTGCCATGCCCGAGTCGTTGCTTGACAGCGAGCTTTTTGGTCATGAAAGAGGTGCTTTTACCGGCGCTGTTGCAGTTAATAAGGGGCGTTTCGAACGTGCCAATAATGGCACAATTTTTCTTGATGAAATTGGTGAGTTAAGTCTGGAAGCTCAGGTAAAGCTGCTCAGAGTGCTTCAGGAAAAGGAATATGAGCGGGTTGGCGGGCAGCATACTCTCAAGGTTGACGTGCGGGTTATTGCCGCGACCCATCGTAATCTGCTTGAAATGGTGCATGCCGGCAAGTTTCGCGAAGATCTCTGGTTCAGGCTTAATGTTTTTCCTATTGAATTGCCGCCCCTCAGGCAACGAAGAGAAGACATTCTGTCGCTGGTGCAATATTTTATGGTTCGCAAATCGCGAGAACTGAATTTGCCGGTCAACCAAAGCCTGGCGCCGGGAACTCTTGATCGCCTCTTGCAATATGACTGGCCCGGCAACGTCAGAGAGTTGCAAAACGTTGTTGAACGCGGTCTGATCATTTGCAATGGCCAGCCAATGGAAATACCCGCCAGCTATTTTCCTGGCAGAGCTGTCATTGTGCCATCTCCTGCAGCCCATATGGATACCTTGGAAAATATGGTCAGAGCGCACCTGTGTCAGGTTCTTGCTGCAACCAGAGGGCGAATTGAGGGCCCCGGTGGTGCTGCCGAAATCCTCGCCCTCAATCCCAGCACCTTGCGCGGCAAACTGCGCAAATACAAGATTCCCTTCGGTCACAAGATTTAAAAAATGAGGCAAATTTAATCGGTAAAATCGCCAGGGCTCAGCGTGAAATACTCGTGGTGTTCAGGGCAAACCCAGGCAACACTCTATAAATTGCCCGGAGATTCAAAGTCAATAATAACCCTGTTTTGCGTCAGTATTTCAGTGCGGGTAATTTGTCTGCAAGTCTTTTTGTGATTTCGAGCGGTTGGGTCAGTGCGAAACGCACATAACCTTCGCCGTGACTGCCAAACCCTGAGCCGGGAGTAGTGATTACGCCACATTTTTCCATCAGGTCAATTGTAAACTGCATTGATGTGATACCTTGTGGGCATCTGACCATCAGATAAAATGCGCCTGCCGGTTTAAAGCAGCTGAAGCCCGCATTTTCGAGAATTGCCGTCAGGCAGTCGCGGCGTTCGCGGTATGTCTGCATCAAGCTGTCAGAGCAGTCTGAGAGTTTTTGCAGGGCTTTGATACCGGCAAATTGTACGGCATCGAAAACCCCCGAATCGATATTGGTCTTGAGCTTGACCAGACCACCGACGAGGTTCGGGTTGCCGACGGCAAAGCCAAGGCGCCAGCCAGTCATATTGAAGGTTTTGCTGAAAGAGTGAAATTCGATAACCACTTTTTCGGCGCCGGGAAGGCTTAAAACGCTGTATCTGTCATTTGCATCGTAAACCAGTTCGGCATACGCCGCGTCAGAAACAACAATGATCTGTCTGGCGACTGCCCAGTCTATTATTTTTTGAATCTGTTCGCGACTGGCGACCGCACCGGTAGGATTGTTGGGGTAATTCAGAAACATTACCTTGCTTCGGGCGGCTATTTCTTCAGGAATTGTCGATACATCCGGAACAAAGTTATTTTTTTCGAGAAGTGGCATCAGATAAACTTCGGCGCCAGAAAAGCGTGCAGAATTGGCGTAAACGGGAAAAGAAGGGTCTGGAATCAGTGCTACGTCGCCAGATTCGAGAAATGCCCACGAAAAATGAGCCAGCCCTTCTTTAGTGCCAATGACCGAAGTTGCCTGGGTTTCGGAATTCAGGGTCACCCCAAAACGTGATTGCATGTATTCGCATACGGCTTGTCTGAAGAGACTGCTGCCATTGTAAGAGGGATACTTCTGATTTTCGTTCTTGTGTGCCTGCCGACAGAGTTCTTCGACTACGAATTCAGGGGTCGGTAGGTCTGGGTCGCCAATGCCGAAGTTGAGCAATTCGACCCCTCTTTTTTTCAGGTCATTTTTGCGATTATCTATTTCTTTGAAAATGTAGGGAGGCAGATTCAAGACCCGGCTTGCGGGGCTCATTTTCTGATTCATGGGCTATATGGCTCCTGTGGATTGCGGCAAATTTCAGATTGAGTGAAAATTTAGCAGAAAATCGCGGCTCTGCTCAGCGGTCATGCAGTGATTACTGTGTAAAAAGCCTGCCCGGTCGAACTTGCCCAGAAAATATACGATCATTTTCTTCCACCACGGCCAATCATGATTCACGTCATATCCCCAGAGATCCAGTAATACCGGTATGTCAGCATCGCGAAGATTTGAACACATCTTGGTGGCTTCTTCGGTCCAGTCTTCCCAGGGGCCCTGACCGCTGCAAACGATGAGCAGGTTCTCTCTAAGTTTTTTGACAATGTCTTTGCCTGCCATGTCGGCGCTATACCGCAGCGGGTCGAGATTGTAAACATTGGCATTGTCGAAATCGTGCATGGCGAACTTGATGCTGTAACAGCCGCTGAGTGCTATTCCTGAATCGAAGGCGTCAGGGTGTCTGAGGGCAAAGTTGGCCGTGTGAAACGCGCCAAAACTGCAACCATGCGCCATTATTCCGGCATTTTCATGCCCGTCCTGTCTGATATGGGGGACTATTTCTGTTTTAACAGCCATGTCATAATCATTTGCCAGTCTGGCACGATCTGCCGGATTGCATTGCGAAAACCACGATTCGCGATCTGTGCTGTCAACACAGTAAACCTGTATTTTTTTGCTCTGGATAAACGGTGCAAGCGTATCAATCATACCGAAATTTTCGTAGTCGAAAAAGCGGCCTTCCTGTGAGGGAAAAACCATAACCGGTTTGCCTGCTGTGCCGTATACAAGCATCTCTAGCGGTTGTTTGAGAATCTTACTTGGAATGGTGCGGTATTCGCGGTTCATCACAACTCCCAGGTAATATCTTTTATGATTGTTTCTATTTCGTTAAGGTCGCGAGAGCGTGCCAGATAACCCCAATGACCCATTACCGAATATTCGATCGGGCTCATTGGCTGACTATGCACAATTTTTTCGCCCCATTTGGCATAAAGCTGGTCGTGGGAATATTTGTATGGCCGGTTATGTTTTCGACCAATAAAGGCACAGTGGTATCTGCGCTCGAATTTGCGCTCAGACTTATGACCCGCCATTATTGATGCCCACCAGTCATAAACGTCTATGTCGCAGGCAAAGTTGAACATGTGGGTTGTGAGACCTCCCGGGGGTCTCATATTGATTTCGAGCACCATAAATGAATTGTTGGGCAGCTTGAAAAATTCTATATGAAAAAACTTTTCTTTTACTTCTGCGGCTTTGACGATCTGTCGACCGTATTTTTCGAGTTCTTCCGGAATATCAATAACAGAGTAATACCACACATTTTCGTCTTGTTTAACAACTCTGTGGATATCATTGCTGAAGACATGTGAAGTGCAGAAGACTATGTTTCCGTCTCTGTCAGTGAGGCCGTCGAATGATACAAGATTGCCGTTGACAAAATCTTCCATGAAATAGTCGTAGTCTTGTTTGACGGCAAAAAAACTGACCAGATCCTTTTCGTTGTGGATCGTGTATGTGTCTGCAGCACCAACACCTATGTCTGGTTTTATGAAAACCGGATAGTGCTTGATAAATTTTTTGCATTGTTCGAGGTCATGAACAATAGTGCCGCGCGCCGCCGGAACTTTTGCTTTTTGGAAGATTTCTTTCATTTTCGATTTGCGTTTAATAAAGCTCAGGTGGTCGGATTTCGGGCCTGTTATATTAAATGCGTCGCGCACCATGGCTTCAAGCTCTATCCATGGTTCAAGGTGTGATTCTACGCGGTCTATTGTTCCGATATGGTTTTTAAAAAAACCGGCCGCATCGATGACTTGCTGATGGTTGTCTAGTTTCTCAACTCTGTAATGTCCGCTGAGAGCATGTTTAAGTCTGGGGTCGAGGGCTTCGTCAGGAAGATCCGAGATGCCGAATACCTTGACTCCGTGTTTTGCGAGAGCTTCAACGAATTGTGAGTAGTGGGTGGGATAATGCGGGGAAATATAGACAAGATTCATCGTAAAATACTCCGGGATTGATTTAATTCTTTTATGTTATACACGATTTTGCAGGCAACAGGAAGTCTTTTTAGCCAAAAAGCCGTCTTTGAGATACTTTCAGATTCGTAAAACAGCAAAAAACAAAGCAAAAAATAGCGGTATAGTTCTGCTTACGGTTTTTATTTTTTTTTTGTATAATACTGTAAATATGTACACCCTTAAGCACTGAAGTAAGGAGAATCGATTATGAATAAGCGCTTTCTGGCAGCATTAGTGGTGCTTCTGCATCTTTTGATGCTGAACCCCGTCTGGAGTGAAACCAGTGCAGCTACAGTAAAAAAGAAGAAACCGGCTACCAAAACTACGGCTACTACTAAGCCTGCTAAAAAAACTACAACGACTGCAAAAAAGAAGTCGACCGCTGCTGCTTCTACCAAAAAGAAGACTACGGCAAAAACTTCAACAAAGAGTGCCGGTGCTGCATCGTCTTTAAGTAAAGAAGACCAGCAGGCTGTGCTTGGCGAACTCGAAATACTCCAGGAAGTCTGGACTCGCAAAATCACTCTCGAGTATCTCGGCGATAAGCGTTCTAAAGCGTTTCTGGCCGAGTTGATTGCTGATTTCCCCAAAAAGCTTCAGCAGAATTTTATGAGTAATATTGCAGGCGATTATAAGGCCGAATTTATGGCTAACTATGCCGCCAAGTCTGATGAAGTTACTGACAAGGCATATGATATGTTCAAAGATCGGCCGGCTCTCGATACTTTGCTCGGGACTGTCATCAAGCAGACGCCTTTTCCGCTCGAACTGGCTTATTACGATCTGGTTAAAAAAGTTTCGACTCGTCGCAAATTTCAGGTTACTAATGGCGAAGAATCTCTTGCCAAGTTAAATACCTATTGGCAGACAGTGTTTGGCCAGATGCGCGAAAATGCCGGCAAAGACCGTTATGATGGCGTTGCCGCTCTTTACAAAGATGTTCCTGTTAAAGAGTTTCCGATTTCATGGTATGACGATGCGCAATATGCGGTAGCTTTTGAAACCGAGGGTAAAAACCCGGCTGCACCGAAGGCGCAGGGTCGAAAAAAATGGACAATACTGGCCTATGTGTGCGCAGATAACGATCTTGAACGCTTTGGCCTTCAGGATATTAACGAAATGGAACAGGTTGGCAGTACCAATGACGTAAATATCGTTGCCCAGATCGACCGCATGCGTGGTGGCAAGGGTGATACCATCGAAGATGGTAACTGGGTTGGCACCAGACGCTACTTTGTCAGCAAAGACAATGACAGGGCAAAAGTTACGAGTAAGATGGTGATGAATCTTGGCGAACAGTGCATGGGTAGCAAAACTACGCTGGCTGATTTCCTTAAATGGGGCGTCAAGACTTATCCGGCAGACAATGTTCTGGTTGTAATCTGGAATCATGGAGCTGGTTGGGTCGGTATAGCTCATGACCAGGAAACCGATAAAATGCTGAGCATGACCGATGTTTCCTGGGCTCTTAAAGAAGGCCAGAAAGAGCTTTCTGCAGTTAATGGCAAGGCTTCTAAGTTTGCTATCGTCGACTTTGATGCCTGCTTGATGGGCACAATTGAAGTTGCTTACGAAATAGCCGATTTCGCAGACTTTATGATCGCTTCTGAAGAAACCGAACCCGGCGAAGGTATGCCTTATGCCGATTATCTCGCGCCGTTGGCTAAGAACCCGGCCTTGTCGGCTCGCGAATTTACCAAGCGCATGGTTGGCACCTATGTTTATTCTTATGCCAAAGGTGGCACTGCGACTAACTCTTTCGTAAAGGGATCGCCTGTAACCAAGTCGGCTACAGATCTTAATAAGATTGCTGCATTGGTGAAGAAGTTCGACGCTCTCGGTGAAGCTCTGCTTGATAATCATCAGACTTATGCTGATTTGCTGGTCGCTGAAGGCGGCCGTTTTGCATCGATAAAAAAATACTCTGACGATACCCTGGTAGATCTGGTGGACTTTGTTCATAAGCTTGCCCAGATGCCAGAAGCGCCCTCTAATGTAAGAGAACTTTGTATCGACATCATTAAGACCATTGGTTACCCGGTAGAAAATGACCGCCTTGCTCAGCCGGTTATTATAACCAGTGATAAGCCCGGCGTTGTTGTCTGGGGTTATAATGACTGGCGCACTCCGCCGCAGTCTTTGTGGCCTTCAGGCACCAGAATTTTTAATTCACGGCTTGCCCTGACACCTTTGAAGGAACTTCAGGGCGGTGGTTACTACTGCAAAATCGGTCCGTTCGAGCCTGTGGTTGACGAAGCTCTTGAGAAGAGGGTTTTTGTTGACGAGATAAATTACCAGGTTATTCTCAAAGACGGTAAGGCTCTTGATAAGCGCAAAATCAGACAGGGCAAAGAATACCTGATTGTTTCCAAATTTCCTGAAGTTTCTCCGATGGTTATCGAGGGGCACACCCAGGGAATGGGCGACAGCCATGGTCTCTCTGTCTATTTCCCCGCTTCTTACAATTTCAGGAATACTTACAAAGCTCTTAAATTCGCCAAAGATACAAGCTGGGATGAATTCCTTGAAAAGACCCCAGTGTTCAAGCGTAAAGCAGAAGTTCTGCTTTGCGGTCAGATGGTCGAAGACCCCATGACTTTGCCTCTGGTTGTTCATGCTCTTAAGGCCAACAAAGTTAATTTTCAGATTCTCTGGGACCCCTCAGTATTCGCCTTTAATTTTAAAGACATTCTGAGTCAGTTTGCCGGCAAAGGCATGGTTATTACTGACAGTGTTGGTGCCAGCAGCATGGGGCAGAAGTCTCCAAGCTCCGAAGATCTGCAGGATTACCTGGGCAAGGGTGGTCGCCTGATGATGGCCGCTCAGTCAGTTGGTAAATCAAACATTCATCGCGGTTTGCTCAAAGACTATTTTAAATTTACATTTGTAGATGAAGAAAAAGACTTTGATGAACTGGTATGCAAGGCTGCCGATGGCGACTTCAACATGACTCTGAATGGCGATGAATCAGCCAGAACAGCGTCGGATATAACAGTTATGAAAACAACTGCTCCGGGCAAATTGCTTGTTACCATGCCTGATGGCAGAGGTGCGGCAATTTATATGGCTGACGAAGCCAGTTCTGGTAAGCCTTATGCAGGCGTTTACCTCGGATTCAGATACGAAGCCATTGGTGATACTGAAGCCCGAAACAAACTGATGAGCGAAATTCTCGACAGACTTCTGCCAGAAAGGCATCAGTTGAGCCTGTTCTGACGTCTTGTGTTTTTTATAAAAGCGCCCGGGCAGTTGCCTGGGCGCTTTTACTATAAAGAAATAGCCGGTTTAAAAATTTTAATCTTTTTTGAATAGTTGTTTGGCTTTGCCGATAAAAGTCTGAAAAACGGTTGGCGTGTTATCTTTGGTGGGGTTCTCTGTATCTGGTGAAGGGTTGGTGTATTTGGAAGCGCATTCATTGCAGACCCGGTCTATTTTGTTTTTTACTATTCTAAGATTGGTGCAGCAAGTCGGGCAGAATTTATTGCCGCAGCCACGACATATTTTGTAATGATCCTTTTTGTAGCGATCTCTGGGATCTACTTGAAAGGCATAAAGATTTTTTCCGCAGGCATGGCATATTGCTGCGGTTTCCTGATAGGTTTTGCCGCATTCTTTGCATAAAGTTTTGCTATCAAGAATAACTCGGCAGTCGGCACATACTGTACGACCGCATATACATTGAAACACCTCTTTTTCATGTCTTGTTTCACATTCCATGCAATATTGTGGAACCTGAGTCGTTCTGAGAAGTATGTCTTTTTGCTGGCAGATATTGCAGATTCTAATGCGATACTTAGTGTCTTCATCTTTTGGAGATTGCGCTATTGTAGTGATGCCGCATTTATCACAAACCGGAGTTCTGCACATCTGGCAGTCTATTCGATCAAGAAATCCTCCGTTGGGTGAACATGAGCCATTACAGGGGATTTCTTCCTTGCAGAAGTAACATTGGTTTTTGTAATGTTTTGTGGCACGCCAGTTGTATGACCCGCAGCTTCCATCATGCATATATTGTTTCCCCCTTTGTTTCAGGCCGTTTGCAGATTTTGGGTTTTTGGGTAAATCATATAAATATGATACCTGCAGAATTGAGAAAAGCGAGACTCTTTTTAATTGAGAGAGTATCAGATCGACCAGGAACGCGAAAACCGCGAAAACGCACGAGTTTTCATCTCTTCATATACTCCAGAAACTGTGCAGCAGTTCGAAGAAGAGTATAAAAACCGTTTTACCGATGTGGCAGCTCCCCGGTTCGTTTTTTTCTGGGGATGCGGCCGATTCGGTGTCGCAAAAACCCCGTTCAGAATAAATCTGACCAGTGAGCCATTGCCTTCTTCGCTCCTCAATATCTTTCCAGGGAATCGTCATTTCAAAGGAAACAGCATGAATAACTACAGTAGTTCTGGCCAGGCTCTGACCGAATGTAAAACGCGAAGTATCTGAGTCGTTTCTGCTTTGACCCTATAAGCAATGATATATAGTTTTACCACTAGCTCGCGAGTTCCGGCTACCCGACCAGGTCGACCCATTGCCGGATGTTTTGCAAGATCCATTACGGCATCGGTTACCCGCTTTACTTCGCTTTCGGCAATCGCAATGCTATCGCGGGCAACATAGGTAAATAGGGCCTCAAGGTCTTCTTCTGCTCGGCGAAGCCAGCGAATAGTCATTTCTGTTCACTTTTGCGTGCGGCAGCGACCTTCTTTTTCATTCTGGCTACAACGTTTGCATGACTTTGGAAATCAGCGTCAGGAACATCGGCTTCTTTAACAGCTTCTTCAATAGACAATATCTGCCATTCCTGGGCATCAAGAAATTCCTCAATAGCTTTGTTTGCTAAATATGATTTTGATCGTTCCGTTGAACGGGAAACGTCAGCCAGACGATTCATTGTTTCTATCGGGACTCGTATGGTCATCGTTGTTGTTTGAGGCATATCAGTTTACCACCTTTTGTATACATTATAGCACAACGTAATACAACAGGGCTAGTTCTGCCGTATAAAACCAGCAGGCCGCGGTAATGCTCACGGCTCAAGGTCCTTTTCGCCGCCAAGTTTCCGTCAGAATCAGATACCCCTATGGCGCCTGCAAATGTATCCATGGCATGGATAACAAGGTCATCCTTTCTAATGCCTTGGTAACCACATTCTTGAATAGCGTTTGTAAAACCCTCTGTTCTTCTATTTGAACGAAGAGTAATCTGGCCATCTCTAAAGCACGTTACGATTTCATCGTTAGGTCTTACCGGCCTTTTTTCTTGCTCAAAGCAAACGAGAAAAAGAACTGATTGAGAATTTACTAAAATATGATAC
>SABV01000552.1 GCA_009928855.1 Erysipelotrichia bacterium
GGTGCAGTTGCAAGAATGAGGGGTGAGTCTGATAAGGTCGTCGGAATAACTGCTGTAGACGATTACACGGTATCAATAAGACTGGTGGCGCCGTTTGCTCCATTTATGAGTTTGCTGAGCATGCCGGCATGTTACATTTTGCCTTCTGGCAGTGCCGAAGCAATAAGCGCCCATGGATTTTTTGAAAAACCTGCGGGCACCGGTCCTTTTAGAATTACAGAACGTGTTCGCGACAGTTATATCAAGTTGCTTGTCAATGAAGTCTATCACGATACCAGGCCCAAAGTAGCCCGCATCGAATTCCGTATCATTCCTGAAAATATGAAGGCAGAAATGGAATTTGAGAGCGGCAATCTTGATATGTTGCAGCTTTACCCTGCCAATTATGAAAGATTCAAGGCAGACCCCGTTTTTGCAGCTAATATTCACGATGTGCCGGCATTGAATGTTTTTTATGTTGGTTTTAACAATCAGCAGCCACCATTTGATGATCTGCGTGTGCGTAAGGCTCTCAACATGCTGGTTGACCGTGAAAAAATTATTCAAGCTGTTTATCAGGGACGCGCGGTTCCGGCGAACGGCAGTATTCCTCCTGGCATTTCTGGGTATAATGAAGCTTCGACCGGTCTTTCGTATAATCCTGAAGAGGCCGCAAGACTTCTCAAAGAAGCCGGTTACTCTAAGAGTAAGCCTTTGGCATTTGATCTGTATCAGCGTTCTTCACAGGCTGCTTTCGAAATTACCAGACTTCTGCAGGGCGAACTCAAAAAACATGGTGTGCAGGTGAATCTTAAACCAATGGAATGGAGTGCTCTGAAAGACGCTGTAAGTAAAGGTGAGGCTCCGGCTTTTTATATGAGCTGGTTTGGCGACTACCCTGACGGCGAAAATTTTCTTTACCCATTGTTTCATTCTAAAAACTGGGGTTCTGGCGGTAACCGCGCGCGCTTTAAAAATGACGAAATTGATCGCATGCTTGAAGACTCTGTGAAGATACAGGATCTGGAACGTCGAAGTGAAGCTTATGCCCTGATTAACCGAAAAGTTGCAGAACAGGCGCCCTGGATTTATCTGTGGCACTGCAGTGAAAGTTACCTGACGGGCGGCAATGTCAGCAATATGGATTTTTCGCCGATGTTTTTTTGTGACAAAGGGTTGACGCTGACCGTAAAAGACTGATACTTAAGTTGCTTATCATATCTAAAACAAGGTTAGACTATGCTTGAATTCACGCTCAGAAGGGTTGCCGCCACTGTTCCGGTGCTTCTGGGCATTTTGCTTGTCGCTTTTACGATACTATATCTCGTCCCTGGCGATCCAGCGCAGACTTTGGCAGGGCCTCGTGCCGATGCTGAAACTCTGGCAAGAATCAGAGCCGATATGGGGCTTGATAAACCTGTGTTGGAGAGATTTTATGCCTATCTTTCGCGTGTCGTTTGTGGAGACTTTGGCGATTCGGTAGTTTCGGGTAAACCTGTTCTTGAATCGATGTGTGAGAAGCTTCCTTACACGATAAAGCTTGCGTTACTTGCGATGATGTTCTCGATTGTTCTGGGCATATCGATGGGTATTTTGAGTGCAATCACCCAGGGAAAATGGCTCGACCGGCTTTGCACAGTTCTTTCTGTCGCCGGAATCAGTATTCCGGTTTTTCTGTCGGGTCTTGTTTTTCTTTATATCTTTGCTGTCAAGCTCAGATGGTTTCCTACTTCTGGTTTTATGGGCGATGGAAAGCTTTTGCCATTTATTCTGCCGGCATTTACCCTGGGCATTCGTTCTGCCGCTTTTCTCGCCCGCATTGTAAGAAGCAGCATGATTGAAGTTCTGAATCAGGATTTTATCAGAACTGCCCGTGCAAAAGGTCTTACCCCTTTCAGAATTCTGTTCAGGCATGGCTTGGTAAACTCGCTGGTGCCGGT
>SABV01000120.1 GCA_009928855.1 Erysipelotrichia bacterium
TCGTCGTCATCTTTGTCTCTATCTTTACCATCGCTGTCATTATCAGTTCCCGTGTCCCCGCCTCCAGCGCTTCCTGTTGAACTTCCTGCAATTGTCGCACAACTGCTTTGTTGGGCTAATTCTTTGATTTTCTCTTTGATTTCTTTTGGAGTCGCACCCTTTTCAACCATGCCTTTCACAAGTTTGCGAAAGTCTGTTGCTGCAGTAGTTTTCCATTCTTTTTTTACACCTTTGTCTTTTTTATGCTTCTTGTTATACCAGCCAGCCGGGTTTTTAGGTTTCTGAGGGTCAAACAGGCGGTCCTGGCGCATTATGCTTAAAAAATTTGCATAAGCTTCACGATACTGTTTCATATACCGCACCATGTTAGCGCGGGTAGCGTCGTCTTCTGATTTTCGAGCTGTTTTATAGGCTTCAAAAGCCAGCAGATATTCCATGACGGCTTGTTCGATTTCTTCTATTGGCCGTAACTGAATGCCCTCTACGTCTACTTTTATCTGCCTGTCTATTTCGGGTGATTCGTCGTCATCATACTTAGATGTCTCAGCGCAGAGTTGTTGCCCCAAAAAAATGGTGAAAATAACAAACAACAGTAAGAAACTTTTTTTCATACACCTCTCCTTTAAATCAAAAATGTGCGTTAACACACTACAAAGACAGTTTTTCGGCAACAAGGTTGTTAATTGCTTCTGCCCAGTCGGTTTGAAGCTCTTCAGGTAAACGCGAGGTTTTGGCTGTCATTTCGTCACTATACTGGGTTCCTGTGGAACCCAGCTCAAATGCTTTGGTCTCTTCAAAACGCAGCAGATCTATGCCGCGATAATTTTGCATTGCAAGAACATCGGCCATCAGTTCTATCTCATAGGGCTCGACAGTGTTCCAGTAATCACGCGTTATTACCATGACCGGCGGGTCAGGCTCAGGCCGAAATTGTTCGGCTTCTGCCATTAAAGTATAAGAATGGTTTTTGACTGCAGCCTTGCTCAGCAGAAAATAGAGATTTTGCTTAAAAAAGCCTAAGCCTGTCGGCCGCAGGTTAAGGGCATATTTGTTGTCGCCACAGATTTCGTCTGGCAGATTCTGATAACCTCTTAGATTACCCTGAAGTCGAGAGAGACCGGCATTACCACCAGAAAACGCTATGGTTTCTGATAATAGATTTTCGTGGTATTTCATTGCAAGCTGGCTTTGTGATGTTCCAATGCGCGAAAGCATGAACAAGACGGGCATCATAACCGCAACCAGGCCAATTACCAGAACAATGGCAATGCCTTTTTTTCTGTGTGGGCAGCTTGTTATTTTAGTTCGCAAACTCGTGACTCCCGTCTAAATTCTAGCATTATATAAGCGTTTCCGCTATTCGTTTATCAGATAAATCGATTCGAGCCCGAAGGCGCCCGGAGTTTCAAGATAAATACCTATCAGGTGATTGCCAATGTCGTGAGCTGTAAAAACAGCCTTTTCAATGCCTTTTCCAACCGGCTTTGCTTCGGTCACCGGAGACCCTGGACCATTGGGAATCAGACAGCGCCTTATTTCGGCTTTTTGGGGTACGTGGTAAAAACATACAATATCACCGGCAAAATTTTTAAAAATCACCTTACTGTCGCTTTTAATTGATTTGTCTGCATTCATGCGCGGCAAAATAATGGTGCGAGCTGTTCTCAATTCCTGGGTCATATTCCAGGAGGCCTGCCTGACATTTTGCTGGGCGTCGCTGATTGCCATGACCTGCTGCTGATATCGGCGCTGCATAAAAAACCAGTGCGCAACCATTCCCGCTATTATGGTAATGAGCGAGGCACCGACAATTATCTCAACCAGTGTGAATCCGGGCGCATTTCGCCGTTTTTTAAACAGATGGAACATAAACATAGCTCCGGTACATCATGTCTTTGCCAGATTCTTTCCAGGTAATCATTATCGCAACACTTTTCATCTCATCGCCTGTTCCAAAACTTACATTGCTTACTGACAATGAGTAGTGAAAGTCGAACTGGTTTATAAATGCGTATAGCTCGGGGGTGTCAGCCGCATTGATTCTTTTGGCACCTGATTGATCGTCTGAAAAATTAAAAAGCGGGCTGAAAAATTTGTTATCTGCTGCATCACATAGTGGTTGCCCAGGTAACGAGATGTCGACAATATCTGAATATTTCATGACCATGAGATGCTGGGAAATGCGCCTGGCCAGCCCGGTGGCAAAACTGAAATTGCGGCTTTTCTGCACAGATTGCCCTGACGTAGAAAACATCTGGGTAACCGGTATCAGCACGGTAACAGCAATAGTTATGGCAATAACTATTTCGGTCAGAGAGAGCGCGCGTCTTTTCATTGCTGTTTGCTCTCCTGTAAAGGCTTTGCCTGGGTGGTTGTTTTTGACAATATAATTTCTTTGCCCGGAAAACGTTTTTTAAGATCGCTGATTATCTCTTTTGCTTTATCAATATGACCGTTTTGCTCAAGGTAATTTGCGTATTCAGCGCCGGGCGACGGTGTTTTGCTTATTGCGTATTCGGCCTGGTAACATGCCATTGCGGTCGGGTGATCATTGTTTATGACAGCGATCCTGGCCAGATAGAGATTGGCATATTCATAGACTGGATCGCGGCTGAGAACCTTTTTGAAAGCTTCTTCGGCACCTTTGTAGTTGTTAAGACGCATGCGGCAGTAACCGACACGAAATAATGCCTGAAGATGCCCAGAGTCAACAGCTAAAGCGTCTTCCAGCAAAGATTGAGCTTCTGAAAATTTGTCGCGGGTAAGAAACAGTTCTGCCATTCTGTAGTCTTTGTCTGCCGCCAGAAATTTGGGAGTGATTCGTTGCCGGGTAACTGCATCTGTCCAGAATTGTGGAACTTTTGTAGTTTTTTTTGCCGGTTGAGAAAATTGCATCGGCTCGCTGTAATACCAGCTTGAAACAATCAAACCGCAGATCAGACAAACACAGATAGCTAGAAGAGGCTTGAACAGCTCAGACATGGTTTCATTTTTTCCCAAAGCTGAAGACGGCTGCTCTGAAACTGTCTGTGCCCGGCGAACTGGCACCTCAGAAGGCGTCTGAAAGGTTTTGCCCGGCTCAGGCTGTTTGCAGACAGGCGCAGTTTTATTCTCTAGTGTTAAAGAGGGGCCCGGTTGCTTTGCCGTAGGTGTGAGATCAGGAAACAAGGGCTCTTTAACGGGTCGGTTGAACAGAATATAACTGAATTCGGCAAAAATTTCTCTGGTAACCGGAGATGTCTGTTCGGTGGCCGAAGTATCAAGGGTAGAACATATTGCCGCAGTATCTTCGTGTCTTGCCAGAAAAGACAGATTTATGAGGTCTGTCTTAGGCCACACACGGGCTGCCAGAAAATATTGAAAAGCCATGGCTGAGGCTGAATAATTTGTCTTTGCAAGAATGTAACAGGCTACAGCTCCGATGTTTCCTGGTTCATAAACAAACGGTAGCAGGTTGTTTGTTAATTCTGACTCTGGCAGAGCAGCAAGAACGTTGATAAAATCATGTTCGGGCGGGTATTGCAAAAAAAAATTCAGTAATAATTTTAGATTTGTATCTCGGGTGGGCCCTGCTTCTGCAGAGCCAAGCAGGCTTAGCAGGGCCTGACTTTGAGAAAACTCTGAAAAGAGGTCGATCTGGTAATTTGGCAGGGTCTTTGCGAGTAACTTGAGTGCCCCCCAGGATGGGCGATCTGTTAATGCCCCCGCTTCTGTAAGCAAAAGTGCAGATATTTTTTTAAATTCATCTATTTTGCTCTGCATATTACCAGTAAAATCCTTAACCAAACCTTTTTATTCGGGCGCTGACGGCGATGATTCATGTGGCCGGCGGTAAATTTCTTTATGCTGTCATGGTACTCTATCTGGTCAGAATTTTCCATACTTTGCTTCGTTTTAAAGATACGAAATTATTAAATTTGTCGATCCAGAATCGAGGTGCTCCCAGCCTGTTTTGCAGGGCAATCAAACTAAATGCTCTGAACTTGTAATCAGACCAGATTCTGTTACCCGCCTTTGCTGGAATCTACTTCAATTGAGAATCTAATGTGTTCTGGTGCGTTTGCCTGATCTCTTTTGTATTCGCTCGAAAAAGGCTCTGAGAGATGTTATAATGGTCATATTATAAAGTTATGGCTGGAGAAATATAATGCCCTGGTTGATACTTGTTGTTGCTGGTATTTTTGAGGTTTTATGGGCATCCGGGTTGAAGTATTCCGATGGTTTTACCAAATTGCTGCCCTCTGTTTTTACTGTAATAACTCTTGTTCTGAGCTTTGTCATGCTTTCAATGGCAATGAAAAACCTGCCTCTTGGCACGGCATACACGGTCTGGACAGGCATCGGAGCCGCTGGCACAATAGTCGCCGGGATTTTCGTGTTTAACGAACCGTATGATTTTGGGCGCATTGCCTGCCTGGGAATGATAATCGCCGGGGTTGTGGGCCTGAAAATTTTGAGCTGAAACAATTGAAGAGACACACCCGGGTGCGTCTCTTCAATTCGCGTAGTTTCTGATGTAAATTTTATACGGTGCTGACCGTGGTCAGACGTGTTAATTCACTTTTCAACCCCGCCTCATCAAAGTCTTCGCCCTGCACAAACACGCCTGTTTCGCCAGTTTCAAACAATAACTGCGAAGGCAATACCCGCTCTTCACCTGCACCGACAATAAATGACCAGCGCCGGCCGATTTTGCGGCAGAGCCAGATGCGAACTTTGTAGGTCTTTGCAATGCGTTCAAGATCAAATGTAGAGATCGCGTTCGCCATTGAGTATCCTTTCGTAGTATTGCATGGTCAGATCATAGAGTTTTTGCGAAAAAATGAGTGGCGTGTTCTTCTTAACTTCTTCTATTTCTTTGCGTATAACAATTTCGCCCAGTTTTTTGGTTTCTTCAGAAGCGAAGTCGTCAAGCCACTCGCGGTAGGTAAGAATCGCATTCAGCTTGCAGAAGTGTTTTTCGTGACCTTTTTTCAAAAGATCCATAATCTGGTCACCGGTGCGGCCGCAGCGATACCCGGCAGTGCAGAACGACGTTATGACACCGCGTTTCGCCAGATCGGCAATCAACTCTTCAAGAGAGCGGGTGTCGCCAAGCATAAACTGCTGTTCGTCGATTGCCTGCTCACCACTGTTTTTTGCGTAACCCCCGATACCGATTACAGTCGAAGCATCGGTTTGAGTGCAGCCGACAAACATCACATCATCGCGGATTTCGCGACGTTCGCGAGCGGTAATAATCATGCCGGTGTATGGAACAGCCAATCTGAGCAGTGTGACGATTTTCTTAAAATCTGCATCAGAAACAAAATGTTTGCGATGGTCTGCTTCTTTGAACAGCGGCGAGTCGCTGGCTTCAGTAATTCTTGGAAATGATATGGTGTGTGGCCCTACGCCAAAGCGGGTTTCGAGTTCGCGAGCGTGATACAGCAATCCCATTACTTCAAAACGCCAGTCATACAAGCCAAACAGGCAACCAATGGCAACGTCATCGATGCCGGCTTCGTATGCACGGTGGTGCACATAAAGGCGCCATGGGTAATTTGCCTTGATAGTATGGGCGGGGTGCAGTTTTTTGTAGGTTTCATGATGGTAGGTTTCTTGAAAAACCTGATAGGTTCCGATTCCTACTTCGTGTAATTTGCGCAGGTTGTCTACGCTGAAGGGTGCGGCATTGATGTTTACCCTGCGAATCTCGCCGCGCCCTTTACGGGTTTTTACCTGTGCCGAGTAGATGGTTTTGATGCTTTCTGCAATATAATCAGCGTCAGTGCTGGGGTGCTCGCCATAGACGGCAATAACGCGTTTGTGACCTATTTTGCCGGCAATCACTTCTGCTTCTGCTTTTATCTCTTCCTGGGTCAGGCGCATGCGTTTTTCATGGGCATTGTCTGATCTGAAACCGCAATACATGCAATTATTTACACAACTGTTGCCACAATAAAGAGGGGCGAAGGTAATTATGCGGTTGTCGTAGATTTTATGCTTGACCTTTGCGGCCATCTCATACATTTCCTGCCACATTTGCGGATCTTTAACTTTTATGAGAGTGGCTAAGTCTTCTGGCGAAAGAGTCTGTATGGCAAATGATTTTGCCAGAATCTCTCTTACGCGCTCAGAAGAAGGCTCTTCACTGTCGTTGATTTGCTGCCATATCTTGTCGTCGTCAATAAAATCTTTGCCGTTATCAAGATACTTTTCGTATTCTTCCGGTTTGATGACATTGTTGATCCAGGCAGAACCTGGAACATTAGGATTGACCAAATACATAATATTGCCCCCTGAAGAGTTAGACGCGAGTTAAAACTGCCTTTACGCAGACATCAGGGAGTTGGCCTATACGGCCGGTCATGGCACCAATTTCGTCGTTCGTACCATCAACAATAAGCGAAATTACCGAAACCCCGCGTTCTTTGTAGGGGATTCCCATGCGGCCTACCAGCAGGGCTGAATACTGGTGCAGAATATTGTTAAGATCATTAAAAGCTTTATCGGGGCTTTTAAGTATTACTGCAACCACGCCCAGTCGGCGCTCATTTGTCGATGACGATACAACAACTGCCAAAATGATCTCCTTGATGTCAGGCAAATGCCCTTCAACTCAGAAATTTTGTGAAAAAGAAAAATTTCACAATCCTTGATTTTTATTATAACTGATAATTTGATAAAATCAAGAGGCTTCTGAAATAATTTTGGGAATTTTTCGGGTGCGTTTTTTTCTTTAGTTGCTATCTTCTTTGTGGTAGTAATAAACAGATGAGGTGACAAGATGAAAGACAAGGAACTGATTGAAAGTGCAATCTCGGCAAGCAAAAAGGCCTATGCGCCATATTCTAAATTCATGGTCGGAGCTGCATTGCAGCTTAAAAACGGCGAAATAATTGAAGGCTGTAATATTGAAAATGCCAGTTTTGGCCTGACTAACTGCGCCGAACGCACCGCATTGTTCACAGCCATCGCACGCGGCGAAAAAAAATTCAGCAAACTTGCTATTTACGTAGATCGTGAAGCGTTTACCGCTCCATGCGGGGCTTGCCGTCAGGTAATTCTTGAACTTGCTCCTGATGTCGAAATTCTGCTGGTCAACAACCGTCGCGAAGTAAAAAAAACCAATATAAAAGAACTTTTGCCACTGAGCTTCGGCTCAGAAGACCTCGACTCGGCAGAATAACAAAGCATGAACGATAAAGGCCCTTCGATTCCGAGACAATTACTTGCCAGGCCGATGCTGCAGTTTGTGTTGTTTTTTATAACTGTTATTTATGTGGTGAGCCCGATTGACGTGGTTCCTGATATCATGCCTCTCGTTGGCTGGCTTGATGATCTGGCTGTTTTTCTCGCGCAAATTTCGGCTTTTGTCGTCTACCTTCAAGAAAAACGTCGTGAAACTGCTCAGAAACAGCAGCATAAAAATCAGGATTGACCTCTATGGCCATTAAAAAAACCACCATCAGAAGCGAGATTCAGGTCGTTGGTTTCTACATTGGCGAAGACGAATACGCCATATATATCAACAAAGTTCGCGAGATATACCCGATGACCGATATCCGTAAGATCCCGAAGGCGCCACAGTTCGTCGAAGGGGTCATAAATTTGCGCGGTCTGATTGTTCCGGTTATTGATCTGCGTAAACGGTTTGACATGCCGCCAAACGAAAATCGCCAATCTGCAAAAATTCTGATTGTTGAGCTCGAAAAAAATCAGGTGGGTATGATTGTCGACAATGTTTCTGAAGTTATGCGTTTTTATGCTGACGAAATCGAGAAAACACCCCCCATGTTTTCTGCAAGTATTGATTCGCAGTATATTCAGGGGGTTGCTAACCTTAACGAGAAACTGATTATTCTTCTCGACATCGAAAAATTGTTTTCTTTCGAAGAACAATCAGTGCTTAAAAACTTTAAAAACTGATATGTCTTTTGATAAAACACCAGATAAAGCCGCCAAAAAAGGCTGTTTTAAGTCAGCAATTTTTGGAATAGGCTGCGGATGTTTGTACCCGGCTGCAACCATGCTGATTCTGACCCTTGTTTTTATCTTTTTGCTTGCCGAACCCCTCAGATTGATTGTAACTACAACGACTTTGCCCGAATTTGCCGGGCCAGACCAGGAGTCTTTCTGGAGCCTGCAGCAAAAACGCCTCGACCTCGAAGCCTTAGCCAGTCCTTCGCTTGAGTTAACACCGTCAGAATTTAATGCTTACCTTTCTGCCTGTCAGCTCAGGCCCATGAATGGCTTTTGTCTGCAAAGAATTCGCTTCGCTCCGGGGGCAAAAAGTGGCCATTTTTATTTTATCGGATCAGGCTTTCTGCTGCGCAATCTCGTTTTTCAGGTTGAAGCTGTTAAAACGGGTTTGCAGATTATGCCCGGCAAATTAAAAATAAACAGCTGGCCGGTTCCGGATAACGGCTTTTTGAGAGGCTATTTAATCAAATATCTGCGATCACTGCCTGAAGCCGGCCCAGACATCACCATCTCACGATATCTCGCCGGAAAATCCAGCTTTGATTTTTCTGAGAGCCTTATTACTCTTACCGGCCAATTTTAAGGTTTTTTAGTGCAGGAACACAACAACAAAAACTCTTGGCGCGGGCTGTCCCTCTCTGTAATCATTCTGCACATTGCTGCGGGTATTTTGTTTTACGGCATTCTGCGCAAGATGACACCGCTGGACTTTTTGACCTTTGAGGTTACTGTCGGCGTAAACAGTCTTGTTGCATGGTTTGGGCTGGCAACTTTGCCTGTCTTGGCTGCCGCCGCGTGGCGAGAGCAGTGGGTTGCCGCTTTTTTTAGCTGGTTTCCGTGGCTCACGGTTGCATTGTTTGCTTTATTCTGCATGTGCTGCCCGACAATTACCTGGTGGGTGGTCTGTGTAATTGCTCTGTGTTTATGGCTCAGTTGTGCCGTTCAACGACTTGTTATGCAAAAATGGCAACGCTCGTCGTATATTCTGGTTGCTTTCGATCTGTTGCTGGTCGTAACGCTGTTTCTTGATTTTCATTATTTTTCTATAACTCGCGCGCATATAAGTTTTCAGCATATTTTTGTAGTGTTGATCGGCATCATGGGGCGCCGCGATCTCGCTCAGTTTTTTAAAATCATCGGAGTTTCTTATTATCACGCGGCTATGCTTGCTGTTATGATTGCTGCCATAACAGCTTTTACAGTTGTGTTGATGCGTTTCGGCAGCTCTGTTAAACCTCTTGCTGCAAAATTTATGCGCAATCTCGTCGCCTCTTTTTTGCTTTTAGGCTGTGTCATTGCCTCTTTTTCGCCGCTGGCTGGCTCTCTGCCGTTCGAAAACTACCTTGAATGGCGCCTGAATAATTGCTTTTTCAGACTGCCCGACCATCCTCGTCTGCAGAACTCAGCGATTTCAGCTGCTTTGAACGACACAACGGTAAAACTCAATTTTGAACAGACGGCCAGACAGGGTGACTACTCATGGCTCGCAGAACCCTCTACCTGTAATATTGTGTTTTTGTTTGTCGAAAGCTGGCGCCCTGATATGTTTGAGGCGTATATGCCGCAAACGCGTGAACTGGCAACCCGCGGTATGTGGCTGAAAAATCATTTTGCAACAACCAATGATTCGCTCGGCGGCACTACTGCTGTGTATTACAGCACTATTCCGTTTCTTGGGCCGCATGGTTTTGCCAGTTTTTTTAAACCCTCAACCTGGCTCGATTTTATGAAAAAATCGGGTTACAACCTTCGTCGCATCAGTAATGTCGGCGTTACACTCGCTTACCCCGATTATCAGTATATCGGAGTTGAAGACGCTGAAAAAGAAAATGCTATACAATCGCCGGCAGGCATGTCGCCGGTTGCAACTGGGCGCACCCTCAATATTCTGCTGAAAGAATTGCAGAAACCCGGTGCGCACATTCTCGAAGGCGTGCTTTACGATACTCACTATAATTACACCTACCCGCCAGAATTCGAAAAATACAAACCGGTTGCTGATGTAAATGCTGATTTTATTGCTTCCGGATACGATCAGACTGCCGTTGCCGGTCTTGCTAACCGCTATAAAAACGCCTGTGGTTATATTGATCATGAGCTGGGCTGTTTT
>SABV01000121.1 GCA_009928855.1 Erysipelotrichia bacterium
GATGATCGATCATCGTTGAAGGATCAGGGTCTTTCGTCGAACAGCCACAAATCAACATCCCCGAGAAAATCCTTTAACGTAAAATCAGTGCTGGCAGCGCCGCTGGAAGTTTTTACAAAGCATCTGACGCCGTAAGCTTTAAGCGAAACCGGTGTTTCTGCGCCAACCGCAACAGGCACGAAACCGGGTAAAGCTTCGCCAGCAAGTGTTCCCGCCAGATTAAGACCGCTGAAGCCGTATTCCTGAGGATCTGTCGAACTGTATCTATTGAGATACAGACTCAAGCCCCATTTTGCCAGGGTCAAATTAAAGTTTTCGCCGGTAACGGCCTCAACATTTGCCCTGTCTATGAGAGCAGAATTGACAAGCGCCCTGGTGATATCACGATATGTGGTGCCATAGCGGTTTTCTTGGGCCAGAAAACGCACAAAAAGGTATGACAGGCCATAACTGTTAATGTTGGCAAAATTCGTCAACGTCAGGCCGGCAAAGTTTTGTTGCGACAATCTGATCAATCTTGCAGTATTGGCGTCGCCACTGAGTATCCCATAACCACAAACTTCTTCGGCATATTTCGACAACCCCTCATTCAGCCAGGTCTCTTCGTAATTACCATCGCCACCACGCTGCAGCTTCTGCCAGAAATTGACCATGTGCTGAAACTCATGAGCCAGAGTTCCATAACGCGTTATAGAGTTCTCAAGTGAATAGTTAATATAAAACATCTTACGGGCATTGCTCTCTTTGAGCTGGTTGTGCCCCGCATCCCTCGCAAACAAATCAATGCCGTAAAAAATACCGGCAATGCCGTCTGCCATTGAATCTGTGAGCAGAATGGTTATGCGGCTGTCTCCATCGGGACCTGTTGAGGGTTCTTCGCCAAAAACGTCTCTTACCGTGGGCAATATGGCACCTTCAAAGCGGCTTCTCACTTCTGCCGCAAGATCCATGTCAAACGCCTGAATGGCGTTATCGGCAAAAACCGCAATCTTATCGGTTAAAGCAACACATTTAGCAGTGATCACGTTGTTGGGGTAAGCGGTAGTAGTCGCGACAGAGCCATAAGAAGGAATATAAAACTCTTCTTCCTCATCCAGCACCGGCGCGGCAAGTGGCACAACACTTCTTCGCAAAGACGGGTTTTTCATAAATGCCGGCAACTCACAATTGGTAAGCTGGCGTTCGAAAAATCTGAACGCAGCATGCGGGTCAATATCTTCAGGAATTGCATCGACAACACTGGCACGCACCGTGAATGTTGCAGGGCCTGGTGCAGCAACCGCAAGCGCCCATGATTTTTTCTGTGAGGCCAGACCCGGCACAGAAACAGTTATAGAATCATCAGCCAGAGGCTTAACAGGAAAAGCAAGCGAACGACAACCGGCAGGAACTGGGATTTGCGATGCAATTGTAAATGCATAGTTTCCGCCTGTGGTCATAATATTGGCTGCAAGATCTCTGACAGCGCCATCTGCAATTTTAAAAATGCGATAGCTTCCCGGCAACCACGCGTTGCTTGGGCGAAACGTCACCGATGAAGCATTCGTCCAGGTCCAGACGCCCGTAGAAGATGGCACAAAAGAGAATGCCGCTTCTGCCGCAACCTTGTTAACCGGTTCATTGAACACAACAGTAACAACCGAGTCAGCACTGACAGAAACCGCTCCATTTGCAGGGCTGACACTTACCAGCGTTGGCGGAGTCAGGTCAATCTCTGTATCTGTAATAACGACAAAAGAAAAGATGTCAGAAGAAGTTTCGCTACCATGCGAATCTCGCGCTACGATTTTCCAATAATAGCGACCGCCTGCGTTTAAATCGCTCTGGGAAGTCCAGGAAACAGCACTCAAATTCTCAGCCCTGAGAGTAGTTGGCGGCGATAATGTATCATAATAAAGATCGTAGGCAACGGCATCGCCATCAGGATCTCCGCCAGACCACGAAAAGGTTGGTCTGCGAGGCACTTCTATCGAATTAGCAGCCGGATTTATTGCAACAGGCTTATTTGGTGCAAGATTTAGACTTTGAGCCGTTGTAAATGACCAGACCGGCGAATTTGCATTTGCAAGCCCTTTGTCGTCACGCACTATGACCTGCCAATAATATTTCGTCAAATACTCAAAATTTTCTGCAGGCTGAAAACGCGCGCTGGTAAGACCTGATGCCACTTTAGTCAAAGGAGTTTCTTTGCCGACAAACAGCTCAAACGTAACGGCATCGCCATCAGGATCGCTGGCCGACCATTGCAGATCAGTATTGATCGCAACATCGACAGCAGCAAGCGCAGGGGCATAGATGACCGGGTCTGAGGGTTGCTGATTTGATGGCGGATAAGTGGTAAAGGCCCATATCTCGCCTGCGGTTTCCATGCCACGGTCGTCTGCAGCGATTATCTGCCAGTAATAGGTCTTACCCTGCTCAAGATTTTCGACAGAAAATCTGGCATTTCTGGTCGTGCCCTTCAACTCAAGCTGATTTTTATCTGTGCCTATAAAAAAGCGATAAGTCAGAATATCTTCTGCGTCAGGGTCGCCGCCTGTCCAGGTAAAAACCATAGTGGTCAACTGATCAAGCGACATATCTTCAGGAGTGGGGTGATCAGGTTTATAAGGAGCGAGATTATTTAAATTGCCGGTTTTAAACTGCCAGGTTTGAGGATTTTGAGCCATGGCATCATAGACATCTCTTACTATTATCCGCCACAAATAAGTCTTGTTGGCCGCTAAATTCTTTACAGAATAAGCAGTTGAGGCAATGTTCTGCGCAACCAGCTGCAAATCGCTGCCCTGAGGAGCAAAGAGAACGTCGTAGTTCAAAACGTCTCCATCAGGGTCACTGGCCGACCAGCGCAAGACAACTTCGCCGCCCATGTTTTCAGATAAATTGGCCGGCACCGGATCAGAAGCCGCGACAGGAGACCGATTAGACGGATTGGGCGGCAATGTGCTGCCTGCGAGAACATCAAGATTTAACAGCGCTTTGCCTTCTGCGCCATCAGGATCTTTACCGGCAAGCGTTATTGTTACAGTGCCACTCGAAGACGGTGCAGTAAAAACAGTCATTGCACCGATCTGATTGCTGAAAACTCCTTTAGAAGCCTGCCATGAGTAAGTAATGCTATCGCCATCAGGGTCGATGCCCGAAGCGTAAAATGTCGCCGATTCACCGGTTCTTATGGTTTCGGCTGTCCTGCTCAACTCTACAACAGGGGCTTTGTTTGAAACAGTCGAAGTAAGAGGAGTCAATTTTACGTGCAGTTCAGACTGCTTAAGCTCATCAAATCCGATGAGAAAAACATTAGAAGAGTAACCGACCGCGTCAACTCTGACCTGGTGTGAACCAGCGGGCAAAGGCCCGATTTCAGCACTGCCGGCAACTGCGACAGAAGTGAATCCCCAGACTGTTATGGTGGCCTCAACAGGACTCCCGGTATTAACATTGCTGACATGCATCTTAAGACGATGCGGTGCAAGCTGCAAAGCGATTGAATCAGGAACAATCTGCGTTTCGTAATTGCCTGAAAGATCGATAATATCAGATCTCTGACGGTAATATGTACTGTCGCCGGTTTTTATATCAGCAATAATTCTATATTTACCAGCCGGAACGCTTTTTATAATAAAGCTGCCTTCTGCGTCAGCGATGGCATAAAATTCGGGCTTGCTTTCGACAAAAACCCTGGTTCCTTCAGGTGAAAGCAGCGAAAAAAGAGCCCGCACAGAAACAGAAGCTGAGGGCAGCGCTATCTTGCCCTGAATATTCGAAACAATGGTAACGACACCAGATTTCGCCCAGTCTGAAGCTCCGCCGTCGCCGCCACCACAGCCCACAACAAGAAAACTGACGCAAACAGATACGCAAAATAAAAAGGCCCAAAAATGCTTCATAAACCAGCTTCCATAAATATTACTGTTATTTTGAGGCTTTGACTTTTTTGATCAAATCAAGATTTTCCTGTGACGTATCACGCATTTCAATGACGTTCAATTTGGCATTACCCTGGCTGATGAGAGATTTCGCAGCAGAATAAATACCAACTTCTTCGGGTTCTTCATTAAAATCACCCATCCAGCCAAGATTTATTGCATCATAAGCCGTGCGCAAATCTGCATTACTTCTGTTACTGCTTGAATCTCCGCTGATGTTAACGACGTTGCCGTCGCCATCTGTGTATGTCGTAGCAATATCTTCACTCTCAAACACAGCTTTACCGGTTGCTATATCAATAATTTTTGTCGGAGTTTCGGGCGGTTTCGTGCCATCCTTTTCTGCCTGTTCAACAAGCAGCTTGTGGCTTCCTTCCAGGGTTCTGTCCTGAAGCTTCATTTCGTATGCTTCTTTATAAACATCCTTCTGCGCCGCGCTCATACTTGAATAACCTCTGATAGAACGGCTCAAAAAATCTTCTTCCTTATCTTTGGTGTATTTTTCAAGCTTCGTTAATACGTCTTTTACGTCTGTCTTCGTATCAGCTCCCTTGAGGTCTGATCGCAGTTCTCTGACCTTCTCCCCTTCGCTGGTCGAGAAAATATTCAGCGCACTGCCAAGCTTAGACCAGAACCCCTCGCCGGTATCGGTGTCACTTATGGCTGAATTCATTTCTTTAAGAGAATCCTGGGCCTGCTTAATAAGGCCTTTCTGCGTTTCTTCCATACCGGTCAACTGGTCTTTGGTCAAACTCTGCAACTGTTCTTCGGTCAGCAGTCCGCCAGGCCCGAAAGAAGCGTCTTGAGTTGTATCTTTAACAATTACATCGCCCTGATCTATCTTTGCCAGATCAAAATTTGAAACATAATTTTTGTTGGTTTTTTTATAATATTCATCACGCATTACCACCGACGTTTTTTCAACATGGTACATTTCTTGACGGGAGCCTGCTATGTTTTTCTTGCCGGTTATTGTAATGTCGAGCTTGGCCTCACGACCGGCCCGAAAGTCCTCATCTGTGGTTTCGAGATCTGTGGCACCAAGATCTGCCGAGTCAATAGATTTTGCGATCTGAAGACTGTCAACACTCACAGAAAGTATTTTCAGATCAGTATCTGTTTTTCGAGTAAAAAGCCCGTCTGCAAGGCGATATTCAACCCTTTCAGTCGATTCCTGGGCAATTTTGCCGTCTTCGGTTTCTTTAAATCGATCAAAAAGAACCTGAAGAGAAGACCCGTCCGCCGGTTGCCCTCCTGGCGCGTCAAAAGAACCCTCTCTAATAGCCTTCAAATCTTTCTGCATATAGTTTGCTGCTGTTCTGAGCTCACTTTGCAGAGTCTGCCTGGCATGAGATTTTGCTATCTCGCGCTGTACTCTTATCCATACGCCATAAACGGCTGACAGCACAATAGTCGACAGGAAAATCGCCACCATCACCTCAACAAGCGTAAATCCCTGTGTTTTTCCTGTTTTCATGGGCATGCCCTCCAGTTAAATGGCCTCTGAATTATAGTATGCGTTTCCGGCTCTGACCACTCGGCGACCGAAACGCTCGTCTTCTTTCTTACCTTTATCACGCCAAAAAATCTCGACTTCAAACCATACTTCTACAATCTGCTCCAGATCGTTTTTTTTCGCTTTTAAAGTGGCAGTACAGCCGTAGTCTTTAAGAGAATCAACATTGTCTTTAAAAAAGCTCTCGATGCTTTTCGCCGTTTCTTTGTAAAACTGCGGGTGCACATCAAAACTGTTACCGCTGACAAGATCGCTGTAATGCTTCTGATAGACTTTGAAGGGAACATGCTTGCACTCTTCTATCAACTCCTGCGCCAGCCTGGTTGCCTTGGCGTAATGCCCTGTTTTGGCGGTAGAAACAGATCCGAAATCAACCAGTCGCAAAATCGGAATAAAAGCCACGGCAAGAATGAACGCGGCAATAACAATTTCAATAAGCGTTGCAGCAGCTTTTTTAGATTTAAACACGATCAATAAGCCCTCCATGAAGCCCACAACGGACTGAATGAAACGTGGTAACGCTTCGGATCGAACTTTCCTCTTACGGGATGCAAAGCACCAAGCGAATTTCTAACTCGCGAAGAAACATAGTCTACAGCAACCGTCCCACCCATGGCTGCCTTGTTAAACTGGTTGGTTACCCAGTTTCCAAGAATGTGCACACTTGAATCCGCATGACAATATATGCCTTTTTCGGTATACAGGGCACCCTCTATTTCATACTGACGTCCGCCTGACATTGCAAGCAGACCACCGTTGCGGATAATCAGCGAAAATACTGTCAAATCTTCATCAGAACGATCCAATGCCTTTATGTTACAGCCAAGAAACAAGTTTCCGCTGCACACAATCATGCCCTTTCCGACAACATAAAAATTTTCTTCGCCGGCCGAAAAAGGAGTTGCGGGAGACCCCAAAGAACCAGAAATATAAGAAACTCCATTCAGAATAAAAACTTTTTTACCGTTAACCACAGTCATACGATTTGGCAAATCTTCGATAAAAGCCTCGGCAGACTCATAATAATATGTCGCCTTTTTGGCATATTGCTCGCTGGTATAAAGATTTGGAGGCATGTTCTGCAGCAATGACGGATCATATTCGTAGGTCTTTTTATCAGGCTTGCCCGATGAATCATTTGCCTTAAAAGGCTCAAGATTGTAATCATACTTCGTCAACACTTCCTGCGCCTTCCAAATCGGTATAACAAGAGGCGGAGGAGGCAGAAGCACCGGCGGAAAAGGCAACAACGGGAGTCGGTCTGTCATACTCATGCCAATAAGACACATCTGCCACTGACGGTATCGTTTAAGCACATTGCCTTCAACTTCTTTCGTCAGAGTCGGGTGTAAGCCGCCATAACCAAAAAAGCTCGTTTTGTTTGCGCCGGTTCCGGTCGTGGGAATGGTATAAAATGAATTGCCGGTGCCCATATATGGCATTTCCCACTTTTCAAAGCAGTCGGGGACTGATACAACACCAGCTGACAAAGGAACAGCCTCAACGAGGGGTTTAAGAGCCAGCGTCACGGCCAGCTCAAGAACATTTGCACTCATTTTGCCAACATTCGGAACAAGATTTACGCTTCCGGCCGCCGTCAGCTGCTTAAGGTAATCTAGGGGCTTTTTAGCAGTAAAGGTATCAACTTTGGTGCTGAATCCAAGGCCATATTTGCCGGGAGTTCCCAATACTGGGTCGGCAGTGCCGCCCGCAGAAGTTGGCCCGCTAAGACTTACAGGTACAGCAGTGTTGGTTGTCGGATCTTTTTTGGTGATTTCTGCGTTGATATTATATTTGCCGCCAACCATGGCCATTTTGGTTTTTGTATTGAGAATCATCAACGCTTCAATACCCTGAAAAATGTTTTTAACAAAACCACTGTCGTCACCGGCAACAGCAGGAGCACCCCAATCGCCCATAAGCGCTACGTTGCAGATCAGCGGCTTGCTGCCATCAGAACTTTTATCAGAATAGTTAACCCTTATCAAACCCGGAAACTCACGTTTTTTTAGTTCCTCGTCAGAGACTTCTTTGGGGCCGGTAAACAGTTCTTTTACTTTTGAAAAAGTGCCCGAATAGTCAAAATTGTTTACGATAAAGGTTCCGCCATAATTGTTGAACGACAGGTAATCATTTTTCAGATTGGCGATAAAAAAGCTGTACATCGGCGCAGGAGGTTCACAATCAGCTGTTTTAAAATCCTTAACCGCAGATATTCGTCGTTTGGCGGTATAATTATCCTGATAAGTAATTGAAGCTTCGCATTCAAGACGAATTTGTCCATATTTTTCCAGATACTGGCCTTCATCAAAAGTTGGGTTAATGCTGACTCCGGAGGGCCACAAATCTGACGCACTTGTCGGCATCGGAATACTGTCAAACTTGATTTCGATCGGATACCTCTTTTTGCCTTTTCCGATTAGTTGATTAACGAGAACATCTGCAAAAAAATCAAGAGTAGTCAACTCTTTAAAGCTTCTTTCTTTACCCGAAACGGTAATTTTGGGCATCAATTTATCGACAACCCCGGTGAGATTGATGTTTACCAGAGTGATCGGACCAATCTTGACCGGAATCGAAAAATCAAGCCAGGTCAAATCTTTGGGGAAACCTATTTCGATAGCCGCATAACCCTTGCCTTCAAGGAAACTGTTAACATCAGGTCGCAAATTCCAGGCTATGTCAACGCCCGGAACCTTAAAATCAGCATAATCCTTACCGGGAGAAACCCTGAAAGCCTTTTCTACTTTAACTTTAACGGTTACGTCATAATCTTTGGCACCTTCACTGGTCATGTAAGCGACAAGATCGTCGAGTTCGCTGTTATCGACGCCTTCCTGCAGTTCTGCCTTGGTAAGAACAATTTCTTCGCTGGCAGCAGTATCGAGATCGAGCTGCTCATCAGCACCAAGACTTGAACCAAGACCAAGAGTAACACCAGACTTAACTTTTGCCGGCAATCGAAGCCTTATAGACAAATCCGTTGCCTTGGCCATTTTTGGATTTACTTCGTTAGCGTTGTCAGAGAGAATGCGCATCGCTCTCTCAAGAGAAGCTTCGGCGAGACTCGCGGCATGCAGCCCGCGAACCGACAAAGAGGTCTGTCGGCCCTCTTCTATCGTAGAGCTCATGAACATGGTTGAGGCAAAAAGGATTACGCCAAGTATCCCAACAACAACAAGAAATGCGCTGCCTTTCCTCTTAAACGAATTCATAGCCCGCCCCCGATTCAATCAAATTTTGCCGGAAAACCATAAAGGGTTTTGCCCAGACTCTGCGAAAGCTTTCCCTGTTGCATGGCTCCCTGTTTAACAGCCTCAACATTAACCAGTTCATGAGCAATCTTGCCCGGATCAGCCCCTTCCTGGAGACTCTTTAAAGCCATGTATGCATTTCGCACCGATGCCGCAAGATCACCGCCACCATACTCGGCCGGCAGCTTGCCGACCAGTTCCATATATTGTTTAAATGCAGCTTCAAGCTTCTTCTGGTCATGGGTAAGCTCATAAAGTTCACACAAAGCACCCATGGCATAAACCTGTTGAAACACATTGCCCCCTGACTCGTCAAAAGCTTGCAGAAACATAGTTTCGGCAGCAGCGAAGTTGCCACGTTCAAGCTCACCGCGCCCCTCAGTCATCATCGGGTGATGTTCTGCCTGATAGGCCTGTTTTTGCTCATTTGTAGTGCTTGGAGGAAATCTTTCGCTGCGACGGCTTCTTTTAACCATCTTCAAGGCTTCTTCAAGTTCTGATTCAGTCTTTTTTGCAGGCGACGAAGAATCGAACCAGCCTGTTGCCCTGTCTTTGCCGCTTCTTGGCGCTGCCGAAGAACCGGGTTGCGCAGCTCCAAAATTAAAAACATGCTTACGAACAACCATGGTTTTCATTTTTTCCTGGCTGATTTTACGAGTATTACCACCAGTAAAAAACAGAAAAAATAAAACAGGAATAAACAATAACGCCACACCAAGAGCGAGCAGACGAATATCGCTCATATCTATTTTTTTCAGATATTTCGCAATTAAACTCTCGCTCTTAATTTCTGTCATATATCTGAGGTCCTTGAAGCATTTTTAATTGAAATAATAAGAATGCAGTCTAAACCACTACGATGTTATTCGCAACTGATGTAATACCCGCAGAGTAGAAATAATGTGCAATCCAGCGATTGCACTCAATATATAACAACGGTTATACATCCACAAATATGTTTCTCTGATTAAAATACGCCAAAAAAGGGTAAAAGTTGCATTTATTTCTCAAGAATCACACCAGCACCCGGCAAAATTTCTCTGTTCATCTGCTCCAAAGTCCTTTGTTGACATTTTTTTGCGCCTCACAAGCAGCAATTTAAAACAATATATTAAACATTGTGCTTGATTTCCCAAACACCCATTCAACCCTTTAATCCACTCTCTTTCAAAGTCACGCAAGAACAACAAAAGCTTTTTCGATATTTTTAGAGCAAAAGACAGATTTGCGCCATAAATCTCGCATAAAACTATGTAAGCACCCAATATCATCTATTTTCCAGCTTTATTCTTGAATATTTTTTTCATATATTCTGTTAGCACTCAAAGACGTTGAGTGCTAACAGAATATTTC
>SABV01000003.1 GCA_009928855.1 Erysipelotrichia bacterium
CATGCAACAGAAGCATGAAATACAGCGATTCCGGTCAAATTTCGCCCCGCTGTCGGTAATTTCTATCGCCTCAGCGGGGCATATTTCTTTGCACCGCCCGCATTTTATACATGTATCAGGCAGCAATGCAGGCCCGGCCCAAAGAAGCCTGCGGCCGAGGTTGAGAATGAATTCTGGTATCAGGTCGTAAGGAGAGACGCGCGGTATGCAAAAGTCTTTAATGACAATGTTTTCGGCCGGTTCACCCAGCCATTCTATCTCGTCAATGTTTTTGGGACCCCAGTTCAATTCATGGCATCGTCTCAGCATGTGCACTTCTGAAGGCTTAACATTGATAAGGGTGCAGAAAGCTGTGTCTATAGCTACTGGTGACGCCGATGCCAGCAAAACTCCCGTTTTGACCACGCGCCCGCCGGCCGGACCCTGGCCATCCATGCCTTCTATGCCATCCATTATGTTCAAAGTTACCGGTAACTGATGTGCAAAATCTGAGATGAAATTCGAGAATTCAGCTGCTCGTGGAAATATTTTATGCCATTGCGCCTTTGAAAAGCCGGGTATCAGGCCGAAAAGATTCTTAATTGCTCCGGTGATTCTGGTAAGGTTGTGAGTTTTAAGCTTTGGCAGGTTAATAACGGCATCGACCATGAAGAAAGTTTTAACTATATGGGCGGTGACATCACGCTTGTTGGTTTTGAAGCTTATCGGGGCTTTGGGCTCATTCTCGAAGCAGATGAGCCTGGCGCCGGAGTCTTTGGCCGCCTGGGCGAATCCGGTTGTTTCCCAGAATTGTTCGGTGCGCCCGAATATGGCGGGGGGACTGTCGCCGATGATCACTTCGGCGCCGGCGTTTACACATGCCGTGGCAACCGCCGAGATCAGTGCGGGATGAGTGGTTGCGGCTCTCTCAGGGGTTTTGCAGGTTAGCATGTTGGGCTTTATCAACACTCTAAAACCTGGTTTGATGAAGGCTTCTATTCCCCCCAGTGGCTTTAAAAGGTTTTTTATCGCCTCTGAAAGTTCTTCGGGGTTGTAAGAAAGGCATTTTTGTGCAGAAAGAGGTGTTTTTTTCATGTTTCGCTTAATAATCCTGAGCCGGCTGCTGAACTACCGGGTGATTTAGCAGATGTTCCCAGATTATTGGGGGCGGCATCGGGCCTGACCCTTCTTGTGGCTCAGAGGGAGCAGCCTTGAGTGCCGGGAAATCTGCATAGGGGCGATGCTGAAGAATCTGGCGCGGCCATGGCGTTATTTCGATGCCTTCTTCGCGTTCGATTATAATGCACTGGTTCAGATACACTATTTTGACGAGCATCTGCGCAAATGTCAGATTGCGAAATGAGGCATATACCGGAAAATGCAGATCGCGCGGAAATTGTATCGGCACTTTTCCGCCCAGCGAAATTTTGCGCAGTATGAACTGAATGTCGTCGCCGCGCGAGAGAATTATGCCGGGTTTATCAAGCCCCCGGTAACGTATGGCAAGTCTTTCGGGCACGCACAGTTTCATACGGCCAATAACTTCTGTCCACGCTTCTCCTGATGGATAAACCGGCAGCACCGTTACCATGTTTTTGTCGGTGGTGAAGCGGTGATGAGGCGGTATGACTTTTTGCAGCAGTTTTGACAGGCTGTGCCCGTGATCGCCTGGAACAACGGCTCCGCCAGCCTGAAAGTGCATGATGGCCTGATATTCAAAAGCTCCGGCAAGCAGTTCGAGGGCTTCCCAGAGGGCAATCGGGTGCCCGTAAAAAGAGGCGTCGCGATGAAAACGTGCTTTTTGCGGCGTTTTAAGACTGAGCTCGACGAAGCTGTGGGTGGAAGTGCGTTTGAATAGAATGCTTTCGCGTTTTATTTCTTTGACGTACCATTCATCGTCCAGGCGTGTCTGATCACTGGCGACAAAACGCTGTTCGTCGTGATAAATAAGTGCTCTGGCATTGTCTTTGCGATAAAGAATGGCTCTAATGCGAGGTTCTCTGATGTCTGGTTCCAGGTATTGAGCCATTGATGGCGCAATAGATGCTAATGTCAGCAGTAATGCCGCCAGGGCGGATTTTTTAAGAAGCCTTGAGAAGAGCATTCCTGGCCATCTCCGTGTAAATTTTTACGGCATTGGTAGCCGCGCCGCGCCGCAGATTATCAGCTACTATCCACATATTGAAACCACATGGCAGTGTGGGGTCATTGCGCAGACGACCGACAAAAACTTCATCGCGATCCTGGCAACTCAAGGGAGTGGGGTAGACAGAATTGGCGGGATCATCCATCATGATGACATCCTCGGCTTCTGACAGTATTTTTCTAATTTGTTCAAGAGTCATCTGGTTGGTAAGCTCGATGTTTACCGATTCGCTGTGGCAATACATGACCGGTACTCTTACGGTTGTCGGGCAGACCTTGATCGCCGATTCTAGAATTTTGCAGGTTTCTTTGACCATTTTGTCTTCTTCGCGATAAAGACCTGAATTCAGCAGAATATCTATCTGCGGAATAAGATTGAAGGCGATTGGGTGCGGATAAACGCCCGATGGTGGTTCGCGGTTATCAAGAATAGCCTGACTCTGCTTTTTGAGTATGTCTATCGCTTCGAGCCCTGTGCCTGAAACTGATTGATAAGTGGCAACGACAATGCGTTTTATCGGATTTAATTTGTGAATAGGGCCAAGAGCCACAATCATCTGAATGGTAGAGCAGTTGGGGTTAGCGATCAGGCCTTTGTGCCCTTTCAATGCATGAAAATTGACTTCCGGCACTATCAGAGGAACCTCCGGGTTCATGCGGTGCGCGTTTGTGTTGTCGATTACTGTGGCTCCAGCTTTAACCGCTTCCGGGCAATATTTAAGACTGATTTCGGTGCCCGCTGAGAAAAAAACCACGTCCAGCCCTGAAAAATCGCTTTTAGCAAGATCTTCTACCTGGATCTGGTCGTTTCTGAAATTTATCTTCTGCCCTGCGCTGCGTTCTGAAGCGAAAAGTCTTAGATTTTTTATGTTTTTTACCCGTTCATCGAGCACCTGAAGAATTTTCAGGCCTACGGCGCCTGTAGCTCCTACTATTCCTATTGAATGACCGTTCATTCTTCGTCTTCCTCCTCGTTTGCGTGTTGCATCTGCTGCTGTTCTCTGTAAAAAGATTTTATGCGGCCGGGGCGGTAGGTTCTGGCCCTGCGTAGCTCTTCATCCGATGGTTCCTGTTCATTAAATGCGACCGATGTTGTCTGTGGTGCTTTTGCAGGTGCTTTAATTTCACGTGATTTTGCCGGTTGCTTTATGATTTGCGGAAACAAGACCTGTTGCAGCTGTTTGACTCTATTGAATTGGTCAGCGGTTAAACTGGCTATTGCCGGCGTATTGCCAGCCTGATCAAGGTTATTGCCGAGAAGAGTGAGTAGTTCTTCGGTCAGCGAAATTTTTTGTCCCAGTTCGCCTGTTTCTTTCAATAGCAGGCGGCGTTCTGCTTCGCCCGGATTTGCAGATAAAAGAGTCTCGAGATTATTTTTTTGTTTTCTGAGCTCTTCAATATTTTGCAACGAAGCGCTGTAAGATTCTTCAAGTTGTCCGTTGGCATTCATTTTCTGTTCTGTCTTCAGCTTCAGTGCTTTCTCACGCAGTTTGCTGAAGTCAGGCAATATTGGTTTGTGAAAGGTGCTGCCGGCCGTGTTTTTTAAAGAAGAAATTTGCCCTGTTTCAGGGTCGATTGGTCCATGGGGGGCGGCAAGCGCCTGACTGGTGTTATTGTTGCTTTTGAACTGAACTTCATCCATCCAGCCGGGAAACCTGCTCTGGGCAATTGCCGGGGCGTCGGCAACAAAAATCAGAGTTGTCAGCATGAGCAGCCTACAAAATATATGACGAAGAATCGAGTTTTTCATAAGCAGAGTTGTACCATAAACATAGATGCGAATGCAAAAGCAATTCTGCTGGTAAATGTGGTAAACTTGCGAAAATCAGTTAAAAGATTATGCTTATATCGGGGCCGAGATGAAAAACAGCAAAAAACCGCGTCGGGTTTTTTTTGAATTCAAGAACCCGCGCTATCTACGGATTGTCAGAGACAACGCAGAGGTGATCGCACGCCGGATGGGCTTTGAAGAAGATCAGGTTTTTGAACTTGCCATGGTCGTAGACGAGGCCTATGCCAATGCTGTCGAACACAGCGGTAGACTTGTCGAGCTGTCATCTCTTGAAGTTGAGTTTCTGATTTATTCAAATCGTCTCGAAGTCTGTGTTAAAGACACTGGCTGCGGGTTTGATTCTACCCACCTTAAAATCCCCAGAAATCTCAGAAGTCTCGAATCCACCCGTGGGCGCGGGCTTGGGCTCATTAAGATGCTTTCCGACAGCTTTGAGCTTAGTTCCACGCCTGGTAGCGGCACAATTATCAGAATAATTAAATACCTGAGCGGCCAACAGCGCATAAAAGTAGCCTAAAGGTGTTTTTTGCTTTGTTATTCGCTTATTTCAAGCTTTAGTTCATCAAGTCGTTTTTTAACTTCATCAATATTGAGTTCTGCAAATTTTTCTGGCAGAAACCTCTTGTCGGTGCATTCTATTACTGCCGCCAGATCCATGAATTCGAGTCTTGCCGAATGGGCCATCGGGCGATATGATTTTAATGCTTCTCTGATATAATGCCCTACCGGCAGGCGATTTTCCGTGTTTTCATCCTGCAATTCATACATACGCGATGCCATGATCAGAACGCCTTCCATCTCGTTGCCACCAAAGTCCATTGCATCCGGAAAATCTGGCAAGTCTTCGTCGTTCAGTTGAACTTTGTTCTTTTTGGCAAGGGCTTTGAACAGGTCTTGTTTGTCGCCCTCTGTTTGAGGTGCAAACAGAGGAATGTGAACATCAAGACGTCCGACGCGTTTCAGGTCAACTTCGAGCAGATCTGGTCTGGATGTGGCAAATATCCAGAATATGCGTCCGCGATTGCGGGTGTCAGCCATTTCTCTTGCCAGCATAGCGTAGATGCGTCCTGATACGCCGGAGTCTCCTGAATTGCCATCGCGTTTGCCGGCAACCTGGTCAGCTTCGTCAATAAAAACGATGACCTGACCCATGGCGTGAAGAATTTTAAAAATAGCTTCGAGATTGCCTTCTGTTGCGCCGACCCACTTGTCTCTGAAATTTTTAAGTTCGACGCAGGGCACTCCGGCTTCGCCGGCAAAGCACTCAACAAGATACGTTTTTCCCGTACCGATACGGCCGGTTATGAGATAACCCATTGGCAGGGCTTTAAGCTTGCCTCTTTTCATGAGAGAAGCATCCTGGCGTAACCACGCCTTGGCTTCTGAATGTGCAGCTACGTCATCGAGAGTACGCGTTGACTCGACAAACACTATTCTGCCGCTGGCAGATTTTTCGATCATTTCTTTTTTGACTTCACGCAGATATTCCATGGTGATGCGGCGCTGGTTTTTTATGGCCCGCTCTATGAGGTTTTGAACATCAATGCATGAGAGCCCCTCAAGCTTTTGGGCCAAAGATAAGCGGTCTACGTCGCATATTGTCGAAAAATCGGTGGTAGAGGCTGTTATTGCGTGAACAAAATTCAATACCTCTTCTGAATTCGGCAGTCCGATCTGAATTTTGGCAGAGCGCGGGTTTTCGACCAGCTGCCTGTTTACGTCATTCAAGTTCTCGGCAATCAGACAGGTGCTGACATAAGCATTGTTGATGTTCGGGTCGCCAGCCCAGTCTAAAATTCTGATGAGTGTTTCAACCGATTCGGCGCTGGTATAGGCTATTTCGGCCCTCGGCAGCAGATACTGGGCGTATTCAATCATTACGGCAATGCGCATTGGGTTAGAAGACGGTTTGCCGTCTTTGTCCCTTGTAGTGCGCGTTAATCCGTGTCTTATAAAACGATCAATCAGTGCCAGCGCCCTTTTGGGGTCTTTGGGCAATGCGTTACCTGAATCCATAGAGATCTCAGCATCGGTAACGCCGCTGCTATAGGCGGTTCTGTGAAAACTGTCAAAAGCTTTCAAAAAGTTAAAAAACAATTCTCCGCCTTTTGTGGCGCGAATTCCGTGGCCACGGTCGTAGGTGATTACCACTTCAAATGGGGCAAACATTATATTGGTGAGAAAGTCTTTTAAAGAAAGGCATTGAAGCTGATTCTTTTCTTCTGACTTAAACGTAACCCAGTCGTCGATGTTGCCGTAGAGAACAAACTGACTTATTGAGCCGCTTTTAAATATTTCGGCCATTTCACTGGCCCATCCTGGGTAGTTTGTCATGTCAGTAATCCTTTATTCTATTTCTCTTCTGGTGGGAACCACAGGTTCGCTGGTTGCGACAAAATCAGAGGTTTCCAATGGTGGTCCGCTGAGCTTGCGCAAAAAGTCAGAGTGGGTATTAATCCAATCCTGTGTTTCGCCGAGGGTGTTGTTGATTTTGTCTATATTAGAGCTGAGTCCTTCGGGACTGCTGTCGAGTGCTATTTCTTCTCTCACGAGCTGCAGTTGACTTTCAATGCGCTGTAGCTCCATTTCTACAAGCATTTCGTTCTCTTTCGCAGAACTGAGGTTGCCAAGGCGCTTTTTATGTATTTCAATGTTTCCCTGCAATGATTTGGTAAGCGCCGGGCTAAGCTCGCCAGAATTGAGTTTCTGTTCGAGTTTGCGGATTTCACTCGTGATTTCGTTCTCTTTTGTTGAGTGAAGGCTTTCTTGTATAAGCTGTTTTGTTTTAAGCAGTTTCAGAAAAATTGATGGCAGCTGATTAAGTGTTTCTTCGCGGCTCTGATTAAGAAAACCTGAGCCTTCGTCGGTGTTCCAGCTCATCAGCTTATTTATTTCGGCTAGTTGTGCGCTTAGGCGCATAAGGCGCGAGTGATTCTCGTGACTCAGGCTCGATACCAGCTCATTCATTTTTTGCGATCTTGATTCCTTTATTTCTGAAAGCTGTTTTGCCTGAACATAATTCTGAAATCGCGGATTGGACGATAAGAACCAGAGATAGACAAATTCAAGTGCCATGCCAAGAAACCAGAAGCCTGGGTTGCTGAAACCGAGAATGAAAGAACCAAGTATGAAGAGTTTGTTGACAGGGATGTCACCCATGCCTTTAATGATAAGCCCAGCATTAAAAGCTTCGCTCAAGTAGTCCGAAAAACCCGGTTTTTTAGGGCGCATAATTTAGTCAGAACCACCAATCCTTAAGAATTCGTCAGTAATTCCTTTTAGAAACTGATTGAATTTGCTGCTTTCTTGAACTTCAAGAGGTGACATACCATCGTATTTTCCGATCTGTTCGCGTGTTATACCAATCTGCCTGACCAGACGACCGGGGTTTGCCTGAAACATAAAAATTCGATCGCTTAGAAAAACCGCCTCAGCAAGTGAATGGGTAACAATAAAGACTGTGGCTTCCACTTCATGCCACAGGCTGGTGATGAGTTCCTGCATTTCTATTCTGGTGGGCTCATCAAGAGCCGAAAAAGGTTCATCCATGAGAATAATTCGCGGTTTCAAAACCAGTGTTCTGGCGATGGCGACTCTTTGCTGCTGTCCGCCAGAAAGTTGATAGGGGTATTTATCTTCATGTCCCTTCATTCCGACTTTTGCAATCATGTCTCGCGCCAGTTTTTCCATGACTTGATCAGAATAGCCGAGCGATTCTCTGTTAAGCTGTAATCCGAACATTACATTGTGTAAAACGCTCAAATGCGGAAAAGAGCTGTATTTTTGAAAAATCATCCCGCGGTCGCGACCAGGGCCTGTTACGGGCTTATTACGAACAAGAACTTCACCGCAGGTTGGCGGGCCCACTTCCTGAAAACCCTGGATCAGGTTCAATACAGTAGATTTGCCGCATCCAGAGGGCCCGACCAGAGCTATGAATTCGCCGATATCGGGCAAGTCTTCTATTTCAAATGATATGTTTTTCAGAGCTGTGAATTCATTTGGTGTTCCCGGGTTGAAGACTTTGCTGACATTGCGGAATGTGACGATTGATGGATATCGAGGTTTTTCGGCAGCTTCGTGCAGATTTTGCATGTCAGCAACCGGGGCGGAAACAATGTTTTCTGTGTCGGGTGCTGCCGCATCGATGGGTTTTTCTGTGGTTGTCTGAGATTTCTCAGGTGATCGTGGCAAATCCTTCTGAGAGTGAATTACGGCGGATTCTTGAGTTGGCTGGGTTAAGCTGGCTGGCAAGGGTTCTGTTGCTGCTTCTTCTTTTTGGTCATGAGAAGCTTTAACCTCTGGGTGAGCCACGGTTACCGCCATTTTTTGTGAACGTGAACGATCTTTTATCTGTAGTCTGGGGTTAGCGTCGTCAAAACGGTAAAAAAGCCCCATTATTTTTCGAAAAAAAGATGCCGGTTTGTGCGGTTGTTCAGTCATCTTTCCTGGCTCCTGTATGGGAAAAGCTTTTTACCGACCTTGTCCCATATTTTGTCGGTGATAAATGCCATGACTACTATGGCAATCAGTACCAGATAAATATCTTCGCGCGGACCTCGTCTCTGACTCGTTAAAATTAGTGTGCCAACGCCATGACTGCCCATATCTACCATCTCTGCAAGGATAATATAACCCCAGCCAATGCCAAAGCCCAGTCGCATGGCGTCATATATGTTGGGAAGCGCCATCGGCAACAGAATTTTGTTGAGCATCTGAAACTTGCTTGCACCAAGTGTGTAGCCTGTCTGCAGATATACATTGTCTATTTCTTCAAGTGCTTTAACAAACAGGGGCATGAGGTAGATCGCAAAACCAATCGCGAGAAACATTATTTTCTGCTGTTCTGTTGTTCCAAAAAGACACATTGTCAGCGGTACAAGTGCCGGGATCGGCAGATAGCCTCCAAACAGCATCAAGGGTGAAAAAAGGGCCTTTACCTTGCTGAATGTTCCCATGAGAAGCGATAGCGGGAATACGATCATAAACGCCACAATAAAACCGGCTCCTACTCTGAGAAAGCTGTAAAGAACATTCAGCGGCAGTTTTCGGTCTGACCACAATGACGGCAATGACCGGTATACTTCAGCTGGGCTTGGTAAAATAAGTGGGCTAATGATGCGGGTTTCAACAATTTCATAATGATATGCAAATTTCAGCAGGGAAGGGGTTTTTGTGTTTGCCGGTTTTTTTTCTATGCGGGCGAGAGTAGTATTTATCAGTTCGCCGGTTTCTGTAACTCTCTGTTCGTCTTCGCTTTTTACTGCCAGTTCTGCAGCCGGTTTTTCGCGCCCGACAATTTTGCCGGCAGGAAGACTCAAACGTACGCCATTGCCAAAATCGCGTGCGGGAATTCTGCCCAGCGAGAAGGTTGCAGAAGCCTTTAGTAATAAGGTTTCATCTTCTTCAGAGCTTATAGATAAATGTTTGAGCGAGCAGTTCTCTATGGTAAGTCTTATTTTGTCACTAAAAACAGTGCCATCGGGTGGGGGCGATTTTTCCCATCCCTCAAAAATTCCTTCCGGGAGGTTTATTGTTTTTTTATGCCCGGAAGTTGTGAATACCCAGAGAAGAAAAATCAGAAAAATAGGGATAATGCCGAGTAATACCTGATCTGCCAGTTTTACCGGAGTTCTTATGCCAAGAAAATTTTCGTGAAGACTAAGTTTCATCTGCGTTTCCAGTTGGCCAGGTGAGACAATGCTCACCTGGCCAGTTTGCATCAATTACTTTCTGGTGGGAAAACAGAGATTTCAACGCGGCGATTCAAGGCCTGATTCATCGGATTGTCAGAATCGGCGGGTTTGTCCCAGCCATCGCCTTCGACCACAAACTTTTTGGGATCGAATTTGAATTTATCTACCAGGGCTTTTTTAACGGCTTCAGCACGGTTAAGACTAAGGTCTTTAACTATTTTGTCTGGAATTTTGCCTTTCATAGAACTGTCTGTATGCCCGACAATGGCTACAACTGCTCGATCATAAGCACCAACCAGGCGTGCAACCTTTTCCATGGTAGCATCGATGTTGGGGTCATAGAGGGTGTTGATAATCGGCAGACCGGTAATATCATGAGCAGGTTCATAGATGTTGGCAGAATTCGGGTAAAAATTGATTCTTACTGTCTGGGTAATAATCGGCGCTTCTGCGTTAACCTTTTTGTAGGTTGTTGGCACGAATTTGCTTATGTAGTTGTCCTGGTGATGCTTGAAAAGACCGGTTTTTTCAAAGTCGCTGATAATAGAGAAGTCCATTACCTGGTTAAATGCGATTGTTTCTTTGATTAGCCCTGCCTGCTGGTAAACATAGGCTATGCTTTTCCAGGTTCTTTCGAAGTTGGTCGGATTGTTGGCATTGAGGAAAAATTCGCGGTTTTCAGCGAAGTTGGTCGGGTGTGAATCTGCTTCCATGGCGGTTACATCTTCGACCTTCATACCATAGCCATCTGCCATCCACTGAAATGCCTGAGCCTTGGTGGTCGGATTCGCAAGCATGTCCATGCCTTCGAAGATACCTGCAACCAGACCTCTTACTATTTCTGGTTTATCGCGGGCGAAGTCGGCCCTGATGGCCCATACGTCTGCAATCAATTTATTGGCTTCTGCCGTGGTTGTAAGAATGCGTGTTCCGGCGACTTTTTCGGGGATGGTGTAGATGTCAGGTGCCCAGCTGACGCATGCGTCTATCTGAGGATCTGATACAAAGGCTGTTGCAGCTTCAAACGCAGTCGATGTGTATTTATGGGTTACTTCGTCAAGTCCAACGCCGGCGTTTATAAGAAGATTGCTGATGAAATATTGCGAAGGGCTGTTTTGGGCATAAACAATGGTTTTGCCCTTGAGATCGCCGATTGATCTGATTTTTGTGCGGGCTACAATACCGTCTCCGCCGCATGACCAGTCGATTTGCTGAAAAATGCGCGGTGCAGTGCGACTGTCTTTCATAAGTTCGGGGGCAAAAAGAACCATCATGTCGAGTGTGCCCCACAAAACGTGACTGTTGCCTGATGCATAGGCATCTCTGGCGGCTACGGGGTCATCGATCAGTTTCAGGTTTACCTTAAAACCGTATTTTTTAAAAAACACGCTCTCTTCGTTTGGCGCAAAACCGTTATTTGCAGCGATAATTGGCAACCACCCGGCCCAAACGTTGATCGGGAAGACGACGATTTTTTCTTTTTCATCCCATTGATACGCAGATGTGCCCTGCACCGGAGGCAGTGTTTCGCGCGGGACGAACTTATACTCTTTGACTGTTGTGATTGATTCTGTGTCTGGGGCTTCTACTGCTGCTTCCTGGGCTTGAACAGTATTGAAACAAAGCGCCATGAGAGCAAAAAGGATCGTAAAAATTCTAAGCCTGAGTTTCATCATTTTCTCCTCTATATTTTCAGTTTTTCTGCATGGGACCCATGCCTCTTTGTGGAACCTCTCCTGTTGATTCTCCCTCGGTTGTTGGCGTGCCTGAGATTGCGATGCCGTTCATTGCCGCGAATTCGGCAAGAGCCGCATCTCCGAGAGCTTCCATTTCGGCTTCTTTCATGGTGACCTGTGAGCTGTCGTAAGAACCTGTAGCAACTCTTGCTCTGCCGACCGCTTTATCGCGTCTTTCTTCGAGCATTTCAGTGACACGGTTTATTGTGTCGCCGCTTGAGCCGATACCTGCTACCATGCCTTTGGCCATTTCCTGGAGTTCGGCCTGTGCTTCGTGCATCTGGGTTTCACTTACTAGGTTCTGCAATTTTTCAATTTTCAACTGGGCTTCTCTGACGGCGACATCTCTTGATTTCTCAAGATCTTTGAATGTTTTGTCAGCGATTTCAAGTTGGGACTGATTTTCTTCAAGCTGCTGTCGAACAGTTTGCAACTGCAAAGCGAGCTGACCTGCAACTTTATTGTTGCCAGCTTTGAGGTTTGCCGTGATTTTGGCAGTCAGTTCTTTATCTTTTGCCGAAAGAGTCTTAACCTGTCGCATCAGTCTTTCGGTAAAGGCTGCATGGTTTGCCAGACTTTCATTGAAGCGGGAAATCTGAGTTCTCAGGTTTTCCTTTTCGTTTTCAATGAGAGCTTCAGGGTTGCTTGCCTCGAGCCCTTTGATAAAGAGACTGAAGAAACCTCGAATAATATTCATCAAACGTTTGAACATTTTCCAACTCCTTTAGAGAGAATTATTTCTCAGGTGTAAAAACTTGAATTTCGACGCGTCTGTTCAGGGCCTGGTTCATCGGGTCTGTCGGGTCAGCTGGCTCATTCCAGCCTTTTCCTTCTGCGATGAATTTTTCTCTGGGAAATTTATATTTACGCACGAGAGCACTGCGAACAGAACTGGCTCGGTCGCTTGAAAGGTCTTTGACTGCCTTTTCTGGCACCTTGCCCTTCATAGAACTGTCGGTATGACCGATAATGGCAACCTGAGCCCTATCATACTGGCCAACCATGCGAGCTATTTTTTCGAGAGTAGCATCTACGGTAGGGTCGTAAAGAGTATTGGCAATGGACTGGCCGAACTCGTCATGTTCTGGTTCATAGATATTGTCTGAGTTTGGGTAAAAATTGATTCTTACCGTCTGTGTCAGCACAGGTGCTTCGGCAGAGACTTTTTTGTAGCTTGTCGAAACAAAGCGGCTTACCTGAACATCTTTTTGGTCGGCAAACATGCCTTTGGCGAGGAACTTTTTGACGATTGAAAAATCGACGACTTCGTCAAATCTCACCGGGGTGCCTATTTGACCCAGTTCTCTATATACATAGATAATGTTTTTCCAGGTTCTTTCGAAGTTTGTCGGGCTGTTTTTGTTCAAAAAGAAATTCTGGTTTTCGGCAAAATTGGTGATGTAGGCGTCCTGCTCCATAGACTTAATGTCTTCAAGCTTCATTCCATAACCTTCGGCCATGTGGTTGAAGGCTTTGGTTTTGGTTGTGTCGTTTTTGAGCATACTCATGCCTTCAAAAATGCCTGCAACAAGACCCTCTATTATGTCGGGGTGATCCTTGGCAAAATCGGCGCGTGCCGCCCATACGTCAGTGATAAGACGGTTGGCGTCAGCAGTGGTGGTTAAAATTCGTGTGCCTGCTATTTTTTCGGGGATAGTGTAAATGTCTGGTGCCCAGCTGACACATGCATGAATGCTCTTGTCGGCAACAAAGGCCGCAGCAGCTTCAAATGCGGTTGAAGTGTATTTGTGGGTTACCTTGTTGAGCGGAATGCCGGCGTTTATGAGCAGGTTGGTAATAAAATACTGCGAGGGACTATTCTGGGCGTAAACAATGGTCTTGCCTGCCAGGTCTTTTACCGACCTGATATTGCCTCTGACCACTATACCATCTCCGCCGTTAGACCAGTCGACCTGTTGAAAAACTCTCGGTGCAGTGCGGCTGTCTTTCATCAGACCCGGGGCGAAAAGGGCTATCATGTCGAGTGTGCCCCAGAGAATGTGTGATTCGCCAGATGCAAAAGCATCACGTGCGGTGATCGGGTCATCGATCAGTTTGAGATTGACCTTGAAACCATATTTTTTAAAGAAGATGCTATCTTCGTTGGGGGCGAAACCATTGTTGGCTGCAATGATTGGCAGCCAGCCAAACCATACGTTGATCGGAAAAACAACAGTTTTGTCAGTTTCATCCCATTTGTAGCCTGATACACCGCTGACTGGCGGCAGGGCTTCGTTTGGCTTATATGTGTATTCCTGAACAGTTGTTACGCCAGCGGTATCAGGAGCTTCTACTTTCATTGTCTGGGGTGTGGTCGGTTGTTTAACGTCTGTGCCGGCTGCCTGCCCTGGTGTTGCAGTCTCATCAGAGGGAAAAAGACGGCCTTTTAGTTCTGGTGAAAACGAGATGGCCGCACCAAAAATGCAGGCGATAACAAACATGAACATAACGAATTTTCCCAGCGGGGTGGGGCCGATATCGTCGCTCATTCAATCCTCCTGTGACTGATCTGTGAATAACATTGTTGAAGAAAAAGTGTTTCAAATCAGAACTTAATATAATAACGATATTTAGCAGGTCAAAGCAACCTTTTTAAGAGCGTGGTTTTTTGTAATTCACTTGCTGAAAAAAGAGAGCGATGGTGTCGATAATGGCTGACATGAATATGAGAAAAACAATCTATTTTCTTGTGCTGTCTTTTACCTTGATTGCGGTTCAGGGTTATTGTTTGAGCGGTCCAACACTGCTCATGGACTCAAAAGCCGACACCTCTGAGTTCGTTGGCGGTATTGGTCCGCTTGTAAAGTATAAGCGGGTGTCTGCTCCATCTGATTTTGGCGGAGATATGACCGTCTGGGGAATCAGAGCCTTCGGGGGCAAATTGAATGACCCGGAGATTGGTTTTATTTATTCATCGGGCTCGCTTAGCGGTACAAGTCTAAAATTCAAGCTTGATATGGCCGGGCTGACTCTCGAAGATTCTTTTCGTGAAGATTCAAGAGTTAAATGGAGGGCTTCGTTTGGAGTCGGTCAGTATAGTTTGCAGAGCCGGGCTTCTGGTCTGGTTATGAACAAGGGATCTTTTGCTTTTTTAGAGCCTATGCTTGTCGGAGTTTTGCCCATGAGCCGACATATAGTTCTAGAATTTGGGGTCGGCTATACTTTCGCCGGAGCCACCGGAGTCAGGGTAGAGGGACTTGCGATAAATGCAGAACTGCTGATGGGTAAATTTTAACTCTTCTGGCGGGTATAAATTTTGTCAGAACGATCGAACGCATCTTTGTAGTTAATGTCAACATTGCAGATCATATCGTAAATTTTCAAAGCCTCGGTATATTTTTTTTCTGTTTCCAATGCTACGCCCGTTCTGTAAAGAACGTCCTTGATGTTTTCGCCCATGATTTCGGGGTCAAAATCAAGGGTTTCGATGATTTCCATGGCCATTCCGGCTTTGCCTTTTTGTAGCCAGGCATCAGCCAGCAGCAGCCCGGTGTCTTTGTTTCTCTCTGACGCAAATTCGGGGCTGAGAAGTCCAATTACTTCATCCCATTTCTTTTTTGCCGCTTTTTCACGGGCTGCAGATAATTGACTTGGAGCGGTGACACGATCAGTTCCATTGATGTGATTCTGAGGTGTTGGCGGTGCAATTGGGGGGATTTCTGTCAGCAGATCATCTTCGGTAACCATATTCTGGGTTGCAAAATTGCCAATTGACAGATCTTCTGCCTTGTTTCCGCCGAGTTCTTCCGGGAGATCGCCAACAAAATCGTCAAATATTGTATCTGAATCATCAAACGGGTTGAGAGTCGGCAGATTGATCGCGGAGGCTGGAAGAGGCACGTCAGGTGCTGGTGTGGGTTGCTCGTAGTTGAAGGCGTATTCGTCATTTTTTAGAAAATCCGGCAATGGAATATTCTGGCCATTGTCATCTTCAAACCCTTTGGGCGGCGGTTCTACGAAACTATCGATGTCGAGCCCATCGTTATCGTAACTGCCCGGCTCTGGAAGATCCGGCATTGGCAGTTCATCGGGAATATCCGATAAAATGCTCTCTTCTGTTTCGGATGAAAAACCGGTGGCGTCTTTTTTGAGCCCGGCTATGATTTCCATCAGCTGCGGGTTGCCTGGGTAATGCCGCATAAAGTCTTCATACTGAGCGATAGCCTCATTAACCATTTTTAACTTTTTCATGGACGAGGTGTATACAACATGGATGCCCATGTTATTGATGTTTTCATTGAGAACTTTTATGCATTCTCTTGCAGCGTCTGCGTATTGCCCGGCTTTGGCAAAATTGCGTGCCAGAAGCTCTCTGAATTCGATTTTATCTTTGATTTTGAGGGCATCTTCAAGAACAGTGATAACCTCTTTGCCCATAGAGCGGTTTTGCACATAGCCTTCGGCAAGAGCGATGATGACAGGGGGTTCTTTGCTGCCGTTCTGGTAGTAAGTAAAAAGCACTCCCATGGCTTCGACTGTTTTGTTTTTGGTTTCAGCGTAGTGTTTTGCTAATACTGGCAAATACTCAGTTTTGTGAGGGTTTTCTGTGTAAATGGCTTCATACATGGTGATTGCTTCATTAGAGGTGTCGTGGCTGGCCATGGATGCCTTGGCCAAATACCCCCAGGCAGTGGTATTGCCAGGAAACTTTTCGAGAATGATTCTGGCATTTTCCTGGCATCGAACGAAATTTTTCAGCTCGAAATGTGCTTTGGTAAGTATTTCAAGAAGTTCTCGTTCGATTTGCACGGGTTGCTTTTTGGTAAGAGCCTTTTCAGCCAGAGAGATTGCTCTGTCAAATCTTGCCTTTTCAAAGGCTTTTTTGGCACTTGCTACAGGGTCTGACAAAGAAAAAGTCAGTGCCGGCATCAGCCTTAACAGAAATACAGTTAAAAACATCAGAGCAAAGATGCCAAACCCGATGTTTACCCATGTTTTGTTTATCTCATACCAGAGACCATAGCGTAGCTGGTTAAAATTAACCTGATTTCTGGTGAAAGATTCTTCGTTTTTCATGAAATTCTGGAAAATGCTGTCTGCGTCTTCATAACGACGCGTTCCGTAGAGAATTTCCAGTTTTGTCCATTCAATGTCGCGCCTGAAAAGCGGGTCGGTGTCTTTGTCTTCAAGAACTATGGCGAGATATTTCAGCGCATTGTCGTAATCTGGTTCCGGGCGTAACAGATATGATTTCCCTATAAGAAAAGCGGCCTCTTTAAAGCGTATGGGTTCTTCTTTATAGGCTTCTTCCAGAGTTGGAATCGCCTGGTCATATTTTTCTGCTTCAAAAAGTTCTTTTGCTTTTTTATAACGTTTGAAAAGATCAAATTTTGTGTCGAGTTGGGATCTTATCTCGTCTTTGCCAGGCAGGCCAGGGTAAAGCTCTACTGCTTTTTTCCAGTTGTTATCGGCGTCATCGTAACGACGGTTTTCTATTTGTTTGGCTGCTTGATTAAGCCAGTATTCGGCTTTTTTTATTTTTTCTTTTTCGGGGTCTTCTGCCGGGTTTTCGACTTCGGTTTCTGTGGCAACACCTACGGGAAGGGGTCTTTCGATTTCTGTGCCGTCAACGGGTTCTGGCAATTGTGTATCAGGCAGTTCTGAGATCTCTGTTCCGGGGTCATCGGGCAGATTGTTCTGCTCTGTTTCATCTGGAAGCGGTGAATCGTCATCATTGCCATCGTTGATTTGTGCAGATTCTATTGGCTGCGGCTGGTTTGTGTTCTGGGTTTGCGTGGGTGCCGTTACTATAGTCGGGTCATTTTCAAACGGACTTTCCGGGGCTTCCGGTATTTCTGCTGCGCCTGCAACCGGCGTTGAACGTTTCAGAAAATTTGTGTTTCTGCATATTTTGCGGGCGGTGGCTACGCCATAACTTTTGCATGAATAAAGAAACTGAAAATCTTCAAAAACAACGGGCGAATCCGGCATGCTTTCCAATACGGTGCCCATCTGGTCAAAGGCCTGAGTTAAATTACCTTTGCGAAAAAGTATTTTGGCAAAAACGTAGTTAGCTACTGGTCCCGATTTATTTTCGAGGGCCTTTGAGATGTTGGCAGAGGCTTCTTCGAGCTTGCCCTGATGAAAATTGATATCAGCCAGGATGGTAAAAATAGCCGGATCATCCGGGTTGATACGTGCCTGCTTGTTCAGTCGCTCTTTGGTGCGTTCAAGAAGATCTATTCTGAGTTTCTCAAGTTTGGGGTCGAATTCGTCTTTGCTGAGCTCCTGACGAAGAAGCTCCATGTATGCTTCCCCATACATTCTGGCGCTGAGGAACTTGCGCAGTGATACGTAGTCTTCGGAGGCGGCAGACAAAGCAACCGTTTTGCCCGCAAAAATAATTGCAAAAAGCAGGAGCAGCAAAAAAAACGATTTTTTGCTGTGAATAGTGCTGTTCTGTGTGAAATCTATTGGTTTCAGGGATTGTTCCTTAGCAGAGATTTTTGCCGCAATATTGGCAACAATAGTCTTTAGATGAATTCAACTGATTGCAGTGTGGGCAGACGGCCTGACCCGATGCTGATTGCTGTTCGTCGGGCTGCGAAGCCGAAGGGCCACGCCTGTTTTCTTCGTTTAAAACGAGTTTTTGGGTTTCTTTCAGGCCGTTCTGAAATGCAACGTTATATGGATTGTTCTTAAGAAAATTAGCATATATTTCGAGCAGGTCATTAAGGCGTTGCTGCTTATGGTAGGCTTCTCTAAGAACAGAGTGAACAAGTTCGTTGTTGACATCAGAGTTTATGACCTGCTCGCAGAGTTGCAGACAACTGTCAAACTGCCGTAATTTGAGGTGTATGCGGGCAACTCCAAGCAAAAATTCGGCTTCAGGAGAGCCAAGTTCCATCATTTTCTGGAATACTTTCATAGCTTTGTCATCGCTGCGAAGCTTTTTGAGATAATACCGACCAAGAGGCTTGAGAACATCGGGATTATTCGGATCCAGGTTGAGCCACTGTTCCAATATTTTGACGCCATCTTCGGAAAGGGTTTTTTGTTGTGTGTAATGCGAGCCCAGTAAGGATACCAGGGCAATGTTACGCGGATCTTTCTGATAAAGGCTGAGAAGTTCAGGAAGACTTTCCGGGGATAGCATGCGCCTGCCCAGATATGCGTAACCCAGCCATAAATGAGCGTCTTCGTCTTTCGGGTTAATAGAAATAAGGTGCTTACACTCACCGATTGCCTTGTCATAAATGCCACGCTTCAGATAAGCCTGACCCAGAATGCGTGATATCAGGGCGCCGTCAAAATATGTCAGGTTCGGCAGGCGCCTGATTTTCATCAGTTCTTCGATGCATTCTTCAAGCATTTCTTTTTTCAGAAAAGTTTGTGCTTTGCGGATCGACGAATTTTTACTGTATTCAGGTAGATATTTATACAGGGCATAGGCAATCCATAAAAGCAGTGCCAATACAATGACCGGAAAGATTTTTTTCCACTTGGCAGTGCTCGAAGCCAGCAACTTGTCGTTTATTTCAGGATAATCAGGATCAGAGTCGTAAATTTCCTTGAAATATTTGAATGCCATGTCTTTTTCGTCTTTTTTGAGAAGAATCGAGGCAATGACGAACTTGGCACGATTGTTTTCTTTTTGGATTGTAAGCTGATAGCGTGCTTCTTCGAGAGCTTTGTCTTCGTTGCCTGTTTTCCAGTAGGCTTCAGCCAGATAACTGGGCAGCTGAACATCGAAGTTCTTAGGCAATTGCGACAGGTATTTGAGTGAATCCTCGTATTCATAGGCGTTTCTGGCGTCGAGAGCTTTTTTCCAGAGAGTTGCGTGATCATCTGATGTTTTTATTTTTGCAATTTCTGATTCAAACTGTTGCCTGAAGCGGTTTTGTGCCGTGTCCAGTTCTATGATTGCCATGCCCCTGTTAAAACATGTTGCGGCATCTTTCTCGTTTCCTGCTTCATTGAATTGCTTGCCGCGCCGCAAAAATCCTTCTATTAAAGCTGATCTGCCTTCTTGGTCTCTAGGCAGCCTGTCTGGCCGGCCAAGAAGTTTGAGAAGGCTGTCTTCCTTTTTTGAGGCTTCTTCTAGTAACTTCTGCGCTTCAGCATTTTCTGGCTCTACAGACACAACGTATTCGAGCATATCTCGGGCCTCAAGCCAGCTGCCATTTTTTACCATTTTTTGGGCTTCAGTCATGCTTTGTTTGGCATCTCTAGACTGGGTTAGCTTGTCGAGAGCCGCTTGCGCCGACTCATTACCCGGAGACAGCTCTTCTGCACGCTTTAATATTTCTATGGCTGCTTCATTATTGCCGGCTTCTTTTTCGGTCTGGGCCTGTTTTACCAGCTCTTGCACTGCCTGCGACTGTTTTTCTTTTATCGTGTTCAAAAGCTGTTTTATCGAATCCGGATTTTTCAGTGAATATTTGGAAGCGTTATCTGCGTGGATTCTGGCTGTATTCAGATTGTTTTTTTGCAATTCGATGGTTGCCATAGTGAAAAAGAGCTGACCCATCTCTTCAGAATCATAACGGGTTCGCAAAGACGGATTTTGAGCGATTAGTTTCTCGCCCATGGCAAGTGCTTTTTCCTGATGGTTAGCTGCAATAAGCCGATCGATTATTTTAAGCCCGATTCCGATTTCGCTGGGGTTTACCTGTACAATTTCGTTCAGAATCTGTTCTAATGCCGTTGTATCTTTTGATTTTTCAATAGCGGGCAGGCTCTCTTTGAGCACCTTGGCGTAAGCCTCAGCGTAATTTGTGTTTTCTGGCTCAAGACCCTGCGCTTTTTTGAGCATTTTGACCATTTCATCGCGTTTATTGCGCAATTTTAGCAATTTCGCCGCGTTAAAATAGGGTTCGGCCCAGGCCGGTTCGAGTTGCATTGCCTGCTTCAAATGCAGGATTGCTTCTTGATGATGCCCGCTGTCGATTGCCAGAAGGCCCTTGCGATTCAGTTCTCTGGCTGCTTCTGATTGTGCAAAAACAGAGATACTGGAAATAAAAAACACTGCTAAGATGCAGACAGCAAAAAAAATCTTAAAGCGGTTCATGACTTCCTCATTTTTCTCAAGTATGACCGCTTGACAGTCTAAGTTATTTTTGAAAGTTTTGCCAGTGCTTTTAGTGCGCATCTTCTGACGTCGGGGTCAGAGTCTCCGGTCAGGTCCTGTAAAACATCGCCAAACTGAAGAGCGCCAATTTCGCCAAGTGCCCAGGCTGCTGACGACCGCATCTGTTTATGCGAAGACCTGAGCATTTGTTTAAGAGTCAGGATTGCGCCAGTTCCGCCAAGTTTCCAGAGTGCTGTTGCCGCATTGCTTCTAACACGGTTATGAGAGTCACTAAGCATCGGGAATAACAGTTCGGAATACTGTGAATCTTTGAGCATTCCTATTGATTCAACACTGTTGGCACGCACGCGGCCGTCGGTGTCTCGAAGAGCCTTGGCGAGCAAAACCACTGTTCTTGGATCTTCAGATTTTCCGATGCTTTTGATCATTGTGGCACGCAGTCTGGAATTTTCTTCGCGGCTGTATTTTTCGGTTAGACGGGCAAGGGCAAGATCAGCGCTTAATTTTAGCGCGACTTTGATAATTGTATCTCTTATTCCAGGTTCTTCTTCTTTTGCAAAAGCTTCTATGAGGTTGGCAATAACTTTTCCTGAACCTATTTTACCGATACTTAATACGGCGCGATTTCTCACTGTGGGCGAGATATCGCTCAAAAGACCGATAAGGAGATCTATAGAACGCTCTTCTTGTATTTCGCCCAGAATATAAGCGACCGAAGCTCTTTTGCGTGTGTTAGGCGATCTGAGTTCTTCCGGTAGTGTGTTAAGGCCGAAGCGAATGCCTTTCATCCAGAGTGCCTTAAGAGCATTAGCTCTGACGCGGTTGTTGCGGTCTGCTACGAGCACTTTCAGAACTTCAACGATTTCTGGAATATCAATGTCGCCGAGCGCTTCTACAGCGTTAGCTCTTACTCGTTCATCGGCATAATTAAGAAAAGCCTTCAAAAGCGGCACAAATTCGGCAGACTTGAGAGCGCCGAGTACTTTTATTCCCGTGGCAACCAGCGCCGGGTCTTCTTCTCGCTTTAAAAAATCACATATGGCAGCCTTTACTTCAGGCTGGTGGCGATTTTGAAGCGCATACAGCGATTCTCCGCGCAAAACACTGTTCGGGGATTCGAGATAAGTGATGATCATTCCGATGATTTCAGGGTCAGAAGTCTTTTTTGAGGCTTTCATTGCGGCACACACCACTTCGGGGCGGCCATCGCGAAGGCCTTCAAGAACGAATTCATCCATGTCTTCAATCGGGTTTCGCAACAGACCCTTCAGGCAGAACAGCCTTACGCTTTTATCCCTATCCTGGAAAAGTTTCTTCAGGGTTTTATAATCCATCGCTGTTGGTCCTTAGTTGTGGTCTGAGAGAGAAATCTCAAATTCTCGAATAGTTTCTGATTCATCTGAAATAACTATTTTTTCAGGCAGAACTGATCTAAGTGAAAATGGAGTGCTCTTCAGCGTGGCTCCAACTTTAGTAAGCAGTACTTCGTTGGCATATTTCAAAATTGCAACCCGGTCGTTACCGAGCGTAAAAAAGCCATGATAAGAGATTTCAGGTCTCACGTATCCGGCCTGGTCAGGAAGAAATTCAGAGATCAACATTTTGCCATCGCCTGCTCTGTTGAATATATTTCGGCCACTATCATAAGGGTATACGCTGGTTGCAGCAAACCTGGTATCGATAGTGGCAGAGAGAGTCGGATAAGAAGGCGGCGATATAGGGTCAGGCATCTTGAGTGGCTGTTTTTGGGTTTCAGCTACTGTGGCTTTCGTTGCCGCAGCCGGTTGAGTTGCTGCTTGAGTTGCTGCCTGAGTTGTAGCGGCAACGCCGCCCTTGGCTTCAAGTTCTTTGGCAAGACGGGCTGGCTTTAAAACAAACCAGTCGACCATAAGCAGACCCAGAATAAAAGGAACGCCAATTGCCACAGCTTTGTTGTTTCTAAGATATTGCTGAAATTCCTGTCTGGTCATCTGTTTCGTGTTTACCTTTGTTGGTCAGGGGAGAAAGAATGTAGAAAGGGTTATCTTCAGTGACATGTTGCCTTCTGCATTGGTTATGGGCGGAACAATTTCGAGCTGAGAAACTTTAACAAGTCTTCCAAGGGCGTTTTCGAGTTCCCATAGGAACTGTTTCACTTTGTTGTATGAACCATGGACTTTTAAATCAAATTTAAACTCGAGGTAGCTTGATCCTGCTCCGGCTACCGGCATTGGAGCTTTGTAGGTAGAGTCAAGAATCTGCACATCAAGAGCTTTGGCTTTACGTTGCACCTGTTCGATGAACAGCGTGTAGTTGGCAGATTTTTCAAGAAGTTTTTCAAACTTTTCTTTTACTTCCTGGCGCTTGAGGCGAAGTTGCTCGGTAATTTCTGTGACCTGTTGCTGCCGCCTGGCTAATTCAACTTTAGAATCTTCCAGTTTTTTCTTGAGGCCCGCAATTTCGGTGTTTTTGTTGAGTATCGTCTGCCTCTGGGTTTGATTCACAGAGCCGAGAAAATACAGCAAAGAGACTATAGCGGCGGCTATAAGTCCGTAGGTTATCGCTCTTTCTAAATTTGATCGAAGTCTGGTCTTCACAAAACTTCCTTAAATTTATTTTCGCCCCGGGGCGATATAAGAAAACTCTATAATGAACTTCTGTATAGATCCATTGGCTCCCGATACTTCAGTGTTGCTTTTCAACATTGATTTGAACTTGCCGCTTTGTTTGAGTCTCTTTTCAAACTCCAGAGCGTCAAATATCGAAGAGGCTTCTCCGTTCAGCGTAAAATTAACGTCCATGTTGTTGAAATTTTTGGGACTCAAATCTGTTATCAGAACCCTTTCAGGGACTGCGGCCTCAAGTGTGGCAAGAAAATCAACCCAGCTGGTGCCAGGGGTGTCGAGATTGCGGTTAATAAAATCTATACTGCTCTTTAATGAAGTGATCTCACTGATCGGAGGCTGTATTTTTCCCGTTTTATCAATTACTTCGCGCAATTCGGTTTCAACTGAGTCAAAGGTCTTTTGAGCAGCCACCAGTTCTCCGCGATTTTTAAAAGACATACTACCAACCGCAGAGAGAGTCGTCAAAATAGCGATAAAAGCTATCGCCATGCTTATTATATCTCTGGGCAGGCTCTTATATTCTTTTGGCAGTAAATCAAATTGAAATTTCATATTACTCCCTTAAGAAACAGCCGCTGGCTGCAGCAAGAGCGTTGCGTTCAGATGCATCTACAGCGCTGCCGTTGACATAAAGCTGATAAAGTTCTGAAATACACCTGACCTTGGTATTCAGGTTCGTGGCAAGAACTACTTGAATATTTTCATAATTGGCACCGCCGCCAGAAATTATGATTTCGTGAATGCTGAACTCTCTGAATTTTGTTAAATAGGCTTCGATAGAATTAAAAATTTCGCGACACAGAATTGCAAAAACGTTTTTGATTACCGTGAAGTTGTATTGAATATCCTGTTCTGGCGAGGCTTCTGGCAGAAAGAAGATTTCGTTGCGTTTAAACTGGTCAGCATCAGGTTCTGAAACATGAAAGTGCCGGCTCAACTGTTTAGTAAAATCATATGCACCAATTGGACGGTTGTTTATAGCCCTGATCAGGCCATCTTTAAAAACCGCTACTGAGGTAGATTCGTGTCCAAGGTGTATCAGGCAGATATTTTTACCTTTATTTTCGTCGCTCGTGAGGTAATGCTCAATCAGATTGGCGACGTTGAGAATATTCACGTCGATGACAACAGGGTTCAAACCGGCCTGCTGGACAATGCCACCGGCTTCGAGCATATTGTTTTTTATGATCGCCATGGTCAGTATGATTTCGTCTTCTTCCCAGTTGCCAATATTCTGGTGAACTGTGTACCAGTGATCATACGGAAGCGGCATGATTGGTTCAAAGTCTTCTTTTATCGCCTCATCCATTTCTTTGCGGGAATAACGTGGCGGCGTTATCAGCATATTTACCAGAGCTGAATGATCAGGGATCATCATAATAGTATTCTCGTAGGGAAGCTTGGCTTCTTTAATGAGAGATACCGCAGCTTTTTGTATTGGCTCAGGGTCCATAATCGGATATTCGATAAAAGTTGAGGCCACGAAATTTTTAGGCGTATTGGTTGACAGGCATTTTTTCAGGCGAATTTCACCCGGTGCGGCTGAATCCAGGACCAGCAGACGCATTTCATAGGTCCCAAGCTCCATGACGGTTGTTATTTTCTGACCTGAACTGATCATTGTTAACTTCCCATGTTGATCATGATAAATTCCTCGACCGGTACTTCGCCTTCTAATACTTTTGCAAGACAGCAGTCAGCGAGAGTTTTAACATTATGGTTGCGCAAAAACTGAACAAGTTCGCTGTTACTGCGTCTTTGACCAATCATGTCTTTTAATTCCGGCCCGATTTCGACTACTTCATAGAGGCCGGTTCTGTCTCTGAAACCACTGTTATTACATTGTTTGCAGCCCATGCCACGATAAAGGGTGTGCCCTGAAAGTGTGTCCATGGAGATTCCGAGGGAGGCAGCAATGTAAGGAGAGGGATCGACTTCGGTTTTACAGCTTGGACATATTTTTCTGACGAGTCGTTGACCAACCAGAAGACAGAGGGCTGATGCGTAAAGATATGGGTCGATACCCAGGTTTTCAAGGCGGCTGATGGTTTCTATGGCCGTGTTGGCGTGAATGGTTGAGAAAACCATGTGACCGGTAAGAGCGGCTTTGATTGTTATTTCTGCTGTTTCGTAATCGCGGATTTCGCCGACCAGAATAATGTCAGGGTCAAGTCGCAGGATTGAACGCAGACCACGTGAAAAAGTCAGGGAGCGATTTGCGTCATTTTTGTTTTCTTGAACCTGCATCTGATGAACGCCAGGAATTTTGAATTCCACGGGGTCTTCAACGGTGATGATTTTTTTCTGACGGCTGTTGATAAGCGAAAGAGCTGAATAAAGCGTAGTTGTTTTGCCTGATCCTGTGGGGCCGGCGAGCAGACACAAGCCCCATGGGCGGCTGATGTTGTGCTCAAAGACCTGCAGGTCTTCTTCGCGGAAGCCCAGACCTTTGAGGTCAAGATTTACACGCCCTGCATCAAGAACGCGGATTGTGCAGTTCTGTCCATAAATAGATGGAAGAATGGCCACGCGGAACTCAATCTGTTGGTTCTTGACGCGAAGTTTGAAGTTGCCGTCCTGTGGCATAAAACGTTCGGTTATGTCAAGATTTGACATGATCTTGATGCGCGAAATAATGGCCTGCTGTGCCGCTCTTTCGATTGGCATAATATCGTAAAGAATACCGTCAATTCTGTATCTGACCTGAATTATCTTTTCAAAAGCTTCGATGTGAATGTCTGATGCTCGCATTTTTACGGCATCAAGAATGATTTTATGTACCAGGGTTACAATCGAGGTCTGGTCTGATTCGCGTTTGAGTTCTTCGAGGTTGAAGTCACTTTGCGCGGCACCCGAAAAGGTGTCTGTAAGCTGATTTTCTTCTTTACTGAATTCCAATTTAACGTCTTTGAGCAGATCATCTATGGGGACGTTGTCAAGAACATTCTGAGGCCTGTAAAGGACATCGTTGATAATATAAAGAATCTGGGTTTTAGTTGCCAGAACCCACTTGATAAACATATAACCGGTGGCCATCTTGATGCTGTCAAACATTTTAGTGTTTGTCGGGTCAAACACCGCGATGGTCAGAGATTTTGGTTCTTTTCGGATTGGCAGAAACTTATATGTCTTGATGAGACTTTCGGGTATCTGTCTTATCAGGTCGGTGTTCAGATCTGTGTTATTGAGATTTACAAACTCTATTCCGTGCTGAAGCGACAAGCCCCTGAAGAGTACTTCTTCTGAAAGAACTTTGTTTTCAATGAGAATTTCACCAATCATTTTGCGTGCCGATGATTGGCGCTTCAGTGCGACCTCAAGCTGAGCAGAGGTTATCGCCTGCATTTCGATGAGGATTTCACCGATTCTTTTGCGTTTTAAAAAATCAGCCATGAATAAAGTTTGTCCTTCCTCATAAATATCGGCACATCATATTTTATAATTAGTTCATTTTTAAGCATAAGAACAGAGTCAATATTCTACGCCGTCGCCGCCGGTGATCGTTATGGTAGTGTAATCAAGCGGGAGTACACTGCCAGTTTTTGCCGTGTCATAAAAAAGAATGGTATCAAAATTTGCTTCGTATGTCCTGTTATTATTTCCATCTATGAATGCAAATTCAGTGTCATTTGTTATATCTGAGTCGCTGTCATGGTTAAAATCAAAACGACCGTTGGCTACCCTGTCATAAAAAAAGGCTGAAGCGCCACCTGTGGCAATCTGAGCCGCCGAAAAAGCCGCACCGGTATTTGGATCAAGAAAAGCGGGAAAAGAAGGTAAATATTTGATATTTGAGCGCCTGGTTACGGTTTTGGTTCCGTCTAAATCGATTACCTGAATCGGGCCGGCAACCAGTTCTGAGGCGTCAGCAGCTCCCGAAAGAGGGTTCTGATGTATGATCGTGCCGCCACTGGCCACGTCTACGCCAAATGGCCCACGCAGATTGTCGCCTCTGAATTGATTTATCACGTTGCGATAAGTCGACAAATTTTGTTTGAGCAATGAAAGGCGTGAATCGTAAATATAATCATTGTAGTAAGGTACAGCTATTCCGACAAGAATGCCAATAATGGCAATAACGATCAGAAGCTCTATTATAGTAAAGCCTTTTTTGTTCATATTGCGAAGTTCCTACCAATCTTTATAGTAGGTTCCGTCTATGGCCTGAACGAAACCTCTTCGTTTTGTCGTGTCTGTTGCGCATGATACATCAAAAATACCAACATGACCAGCCGGTATATTTGTTACTGAGTTTTCGAATAAAGCCATCTGTGTGCCCGAGGCAAAGTGAACAACCCACATTGCTGGCCCGACAAATGGATCTTCGGGGATTTTATTCAAATAGGGCTTTGGGTAGAACTCGGCAACAATGTTGTTGTCTTTATCTCTTATATCGTATTTATTTTCGGGGTGTGCCAGAGCCTCGAGCGTCGCGGGGTAAAGCTGGCTGTCTGGAAGTTCATAAAGATTGTCGATGCCTATCTGAAGAGCGACGGCATTGCGACAATCTCGCTTCCAGAGCTGAATTGCCTGGCGAATACTGCTTAAGTTATTTTCCAGTTCGCCTTCTTTGCCTTTGATAAAGGCTAATTCTGCGACCGGAACTGAGGCAATGGCAAGAATACCCATAATCGCGACCACGATGAGCATTTCCATCAGTGAAAAACCGGATTTTGGTTTACCAGGCATCGGTATTACTCCCATCCAGTGATATTCCGGCGCCCCGCGAAACAATGTCGGCGACTCCTGTGGCAGTATTGCTGTTCCATGAGGCAGAAGCCAATGATGTGAGACCTGTCGTTGTCGTTGCCGGTTTGAATTCCCAGTGTGCATTTGGATACCAGTTTTGGAAGGGGTGCGGTGGAATTACTCTAAGGTAGCGTCGGTCGACCGGTATGGTGACATAATCGCCGGCGGTGGTCGGGACCGTTGCGGTAGCTACCGTTACATAATAGGTGGTATTAGCCACAAGGTGCGATGGGGTGAGGGGATACCCAAGACCGTGGGTTGTCAGATTATCGACAAAATTAGAAATAGCCACAGCTTCTGTTTCTTCCATGCCATAGCCTGAATGAGCTGCTTCGATCAGGGCGATCCCTCTAACGCGCAAGTGAGTCCGGTAGCCCTCGGTAAAAGAAAGAGAAGATTGTTGCGATTTGCTGCCGAAAATGGCTGCTCTTACATCTGTCAGGATTTTTTTGAGGCGTCTTTCTTTGTCTCGTTGCTGTATGACTTTATAAACAGGAAAGGCAAGCGCCGCCATTAAGGCCATTACAACAGAAACAACAAGAATTTCAACCAGGGTTACCCCTGATCTGTGCTTGTTGTTTCTATTGGTAATAATAGGCCTTAATGACATTTGGATTCTGTCGTTATTTTTCGTTCATGAGTGGCAAAAACACCTGGGTTGATTTAAGAATGTCTATGGCTCTTTGTAACTGCGTGTCGTAAGGGTTGAGCACGTAGTGTTCAAGCTTTCCGTGGGTAAAGCTGTCGGGTGTTTCGAGAAAGCCGCTTAGTTTATGGGTTTCTGAGGCTCCGCCGGCATTGTGTATTATTATTGCCCCTGAGGCCAGTTCGGCTTTATAGCTTCCTGTGGCCAGTTCTGCCGTTTTGGTTGCATTGCTGAGCTTTTGCAGATATTGCTGGTCAATTTCTATGGCTTTACGTATTTCTTCCTGCTGCTTTTCGTCAAGCTTTGGCAGGTCTACTTCAACATCTGGCATGATCCCGGATTTGTGAATGTTTACTCCGGATGGCGTGTAATAAAGTGCTGTAGTCAGGGCCATTGCTGAGCCATCATTCAGAGAAATGACTGTCTGAACAGAGCCTTTGCCGAAAGATTTTTTGCCGACCAGCAGGCCGCGCTTATTGTCTTTTACGGCACCGGCGACAATTTCTGCGGCCGAGGCAGACCCTTCATTTATCAGAACAATAAGAGGCAGAATCGGGTGGTATTTGAAAAACGAACTGTAGGTGTTTTGTTCGCCATCACGGCCTTTGATTGAAACGATGTCACCCTTGGGGATAAATTTGCGACCAACTTCTACTGCAGAGGTCAAAAGTCCGCCGGGATTGTTGCGCAGGTCGAGTATTATCGATTTGACTCCGTTCTTTTCGAGGTCGATCATTGCTTTCTCAAGGTCTTCTGACGAAGTCTGGATGAACTGGGTGAGGCGGATATACCCTATTGTTGGGTCTATAACCCAGTATTTAACGCTTGGAAGTTTTATGACTTCGCGCTCAAGCTCGACGTCACGGGTTTCCTTCTCGCCTTCGCGAAGTATGGAAACGATAACTTTGCTGCCGACCGGCCCTCTGAGCAGTTTTACCGCATCATGAAGAGCGATGTCGATTACGTCTTTGCCATCGATTTTTACGATCATGTCGCCGGCCATGATTCCGGCGCGGGCTGCAGGGGTGTCGTCTATGGGCGAAATAACTGTCAGCATACGATCTTTGATTGAAATTACAATGCCGAGTCCGCCGAACTCACCCTGCGTTTCGACCTGCATTTCCTTAAAACTTTTGGGTTCCATAAATCTTGTGTATGGATCGTCAAGCTTTTTAAGCATGCCTTCAATGGCGCCATAGATCAATTTTTGCTCATCTATGTTTTCTTCTACATAGTCTGATTTTACAAGTTCAAGAACCTTTCTTATGAGATCAAGCGATTTGAAATACGTCAGGTTTGTCGATGACGCAGAGGCGGTTTGCCCTGAAATAACGCATACAAACCCGAGGATCAGACACAACAGGATGGTGCTGCGGAAAAGATTCTTGAACATTTAAGTCTCCTTCAGACTCTGAGGAAGTTACGGTGACAGAGTATACTATATTAGCATAAAATTTTTTCGTGTTGGAGAAAAGCAGATATTTTTTTATTCCGGAAGATAATTCAGTGGCTTCTGTTTTTTGCCGGCAAATCTTATTTCAAAATGCAGAGCCCGATTTCGACCAGCTGATATTTTACCTATTGTTTCACCCTTTTCAACAATCTGGCTCAATCCTACCCAGATGTCGTCGAGACGGGCATATACAGAGGAAAAGCCTCGCTGATGTCCTAGTATGATGACGTTTCCAAGCCCTCCTATTGTGCCTTTATACAAGATTTTTCCTTTGGCTGCTGCTATGATTTCGGCTTCGTTATTTACAGCAATTTGTAGAGCTGTTGAGCTTTCGGTGCCGGTCTGTTCAACAGATTTTCGGTCTTTTTCCAAGACCGGCCAGGCGAACTGCATTATTTTGGCCGCATCTGAAGCAGAGTTTGGAAGGGATGGCGGTTGCGAGGGCGTTTTTTCTTTTCTGATTACTGTCAGTTCGTTTTCAAAATTTACGCTCTTCCTTGAATCCTCTGTTTTGCTGATTTCTGTTTCAAGCTGGCTTCTGGCCGACTCGAGCGATTTTTCCTTCTCGAGAAACAGCTTTTTTTCGAGAAGTATAGTTGTCAGCATGCCTTTCAGGGCTGAGTTTTCGTTATCAAGTTTTTTGCGTTTTTTATCTAGTTCAATCTTGTCGGTTTCAAGCAACTGTTGTTTACTCTGAAGTTCAGCGGTTAGTTTTCGTTGAAGCATGTTTTGTTTTTTTAGTTCGTGAATCAGTTCTTTATCGCTTTTGAGCAGGTATTTAACCATGTGGTAACGATTCAGAAATGAATTAAGGTCACGTGCCGAAAACACTGAGCTCAGCAATGTGCCCTGTCTGATTTTATGCAGCTGAACAAGTCGGGCCCTGTATCTTTCAAGCAGGGACTGAATATTTTTTTTGCTCGTAAGGGTATCTTGTTCCAGCCTGTTTATTTGCTCAAGTGTTTCGGTCTGCCTGTTGCCAAGCTGCTCTATTTGCAGTTGCAGTTCAGATATTTCTGTCTTTTTGTCTTTAATTCTGTTTTCTAGTTTTCTTGTTTTTTTTTGGCTGTCGCTTACCTTGAGTTTGAGGTAGTCCAGTTGAAGGTTGATAGACTCTATCTCGTTTTGCAGATTGTCATTGTCAGTGGCTTTTATCGGGGTTAAGGAAGTTAAATTGAGCAAAACGGCAAGGGCCATTATTGCTGTTAATGGTGATTTAAGGCAAGGGCTCATGTTAAACCCCTTCCGGGGCCGACTTGCTGAATTTACTTATGTCGCGCAGCGAAAGAAGGCTTCCGGAAATCCCGAGAACCAAGCCCATCATCAAAAGCTTTGTTGAAAGTTTAAAAAGCTGTTCGATGCCGATACTGGTTGAAAAAAATGGAATCAGAGTTCCAAGTTTGGCGAGCGCAAATTTATAGGTAGAAAAGAGTATGACAATTGCCAGAAGTGAGCCAGCCAGGCCCTGTATGAAGCCTTCGACAATAAAAGGGCCTCTGACGAACCAGTTTGTTGCGCCAACGAGTTTCATTATGACTATTTCTTCGCGTCTCATGAATAATGTCAGTCTGACCGTGTTGTAAACGATAAAAAGAGAGGCCAGCCCGAGCATTATTACAATTATCAGACTCGACAGCCACAGCAGGTTAGAAAGCCCCTGAAATTGTTGAAACAGATCTTCGCCATAGCTGAAATTGTCTATCATAGGTTCATTTTTAATTTTGTCGAGCAATGGCTGAAGTTGGCTACCTGACTTGATTTTCATTCTTAAGGTTGTCGGGAGCGGGTTTGAGTCAGGGGTTACACCGATCAGAAGAAGTTGCTGGTCATCAGGGTTGGCGAAAAGTTCTTTGGCAGCCTGTTCTGGGGTTACCACCTGAATATCCTCTATCTCTTCAAGGCTGGTGAGCCTCAAGCTGAGAGTTTTTGCGTCGGATATCGAAACCTCTGTCTTGAGATAGGCTGTTACAAGGGCCTCTGACTGCATCTGCTGAAGAAATGATTCCATGTTCATTGTGGCCAGCAAAAATGCGCCCATCATTATCAAAGCGATAGCAATCGTTGAAACCGTTATGAAAGACATCATTCCAGAGCGCTTCAAATTGGTCGAGGCTTCGCTCATGAAAAACGAAAAATTTGCTAACGACATCGGCAGAGGCTCCATTTATTGTTTTTATTCGTATGCGTAAGTGCCACAGGCTTCGTCTTTAATAATCTGGCCATCGACCAACGCCAGTACTCTTTTTCGGAGCTTGTTTACCAGGTTGTGGTTGTGAGTTGCCATTATTACCGTGGTGCCTCGAGAATTTATTTCGAGAAAAAGCTGCATGATTTCTTGTGAAATCATGGGGTCAAGATTGCCTGTAGGTTCGTCTGTGATAAGTATCAGCGGATTGTTGACAATTGCTCTGGCAATACAGACTCTTTGTTGTTCCCCGCCAGAAAGCTCAGAGGGGAACATTCTGCGTTTATGTGAAAGACCAACCTGTTCGAGTGCTTCCTGCACGCGATTGTTGATAACCGATGCCGAGGCACCTATTACTCGCAGGCCAAAAGCAACATTCTCGGCGACAGTGCGCCTTTTTAACAGTTGAAAATCCTGCAGAACTATGCCAAGGTTGCGGCGCAAATAAGGAACACGACTCTCAGGCATTGCGGTGATATCCTTGCCATCGACGAGAATTTTCCCTTCGGTTGGCGTATCTTCGCGAAAAAGCATGCGAAGAAAAGTGCTTTTGCCTGCCCCTGATGGGCCTACAAGAAAAACAAAATCACCGGGATTTATGGTCAGATTGATATTGTTGAGAGCCCTGACACCATTCGGAAATATCTTTGTTACGCTTTGTAATTCTATCATGATCAGCTTTAAGATTAGTTTGCCTGTTAAATTTTGTCAGTTGGATTATAGCAGGTGCACGCAAGAATCGCAAAAATGAATTTTTCGGGCAAAAAAACTTTGATTCTGATAACATACTCTGGTCGATATCTGTAATGATATGCCTGACAAGAGGCAGTAAATGCTCAGAGGCTGGAGGAGTCATGATTTTTGAGCTGATGAATCTTTGTATGGAAAAGGGCGCGTCTGATCTGCACTTTAAAGTGGGTTATTCGCCAGTTTTGCGGATTGACGGGGCGATGCGGCCTGTTAAAGAGATGCCGCTAATATCAACCAGCGATTACGAGGCCATGCTGGAATCCATTCTGGACGATCTGCAACTGGTTAATTTTATTAAACATCGCAAGCTGGATCTTGGGTACAGCTTTCAAAACGCTCGTTTCAGAGTTAACCTTTTTAATGATCTGCACGGTGGAAATGCCGTGTTCAGGGTTATTCCATTTCAGCATCTGGCATTCAGTGATATTGGTCTGCCGCAGTCCGGGCGAAAGCTGGGCGACAAACAAAAGGGGATGATTCTGGTGACCGGTGCGACCGGTGCAGGTAAATCCACTACACTCTCTGCCTTTATTACGCACATCAACACAAACTACTGCAAGTCTGTAGTGACTGTTGAAGATCCTATAGAATATCTTTTTGAAGACGAAATGAGTCTGATTAGTCAGCGGCAGGTTGGAGTAGACTGCCTTTCTTTTGAGGACGGCATCAGGGGCGCATTAAAAATGGATTGCGATGTGTTGATGGTCGGAGAGCTTCGCAATGCCGATGCTGTCGAGATGTCTCTGTTAGCCGCAGAATCAGGGAAACTTGTTTTCGCTACCCTGCATAGCAATACTGCGATTCAGGCAATCGATCGTTTCGTAAATCTTTTTCCGCAGAATCTCCATTCGCAGGTGCTTGGCCGTCTCTCTTCGCATCTGCAGGGTGTTGTAACTCAGACTCTTGTGCCTAAAAAACTTGCGCGTGGTCGAGTCGCAGCATTTGAAATTTTGATAAATACTCCTGCGGTCAGAGGGTTGATCAATGAAAATCGCGTGCATCTCATTTCTTCCTACCTTGAATCTGGGGCAACCAGCGGTATGGTGTCTCTCGACAATTCTCTTGTAGACCTTGTTCTTGAGAATAAGGTCGATAAGACTGAGGCCCTGCTGAGGGCTAATAATAAAAGCTATGTAAAACGAAAAATAGAAGAGCGCGACGGTTCCGGAGGTGCAGAATGAGACCGGAAGTATTTGAATATTTTGAAAGAGCCATGGAAATGGGGGCCAGTGATCTGATTTTGAAGCCGGGTTCGCCGCCGTCTTTCAGGGTAAACAGGCATTTGCTTGTGTCTGAAGACGAAGCGTTGGCCCCACAGCAGATGTATGACCTCTTTTTGCCGATTGTCAGCGCTTCCCAGCAAGAAGAGCTGCGCACCAGATTTTATGTTAATTCAATTTTTTCTTATCGTCATCAGACGCGTGTCAGATTTTATATTTTTCAGCAACGCGAGGGTCTGGCTGGTTCTTTTAGATTTATTCCGCCAAAAGTTCCTACGATAAGAGAGTTGGGGCTTCCTGAATCATTGATCAGTATAGCAGCCAGTCCGCGTGGGCTTTTTCTGATCGCAGGGCCGGCGTGTTCTGGCAAGACTATGACTATTGCTGCAATGGCAGATGCTATCAACAAAAGGTTTGCGCGCCATATTATAACTATGGAAAGCCCGGTAGAGGTTATTTATACGCCCAGCCAGGCCGTTTTTACACAGGTGGAAATAGGAAAAGTTATTGGCTCTTATTCTGAAGCTCTCACAAACTCACTGCGCGAGGATCCCGATGTAATAATTCTGGGTGAACTGAGTGACCGCGCTACGGTTGAGCAGGCTTTGATGGCTGCAGAAACCGGGCATTTTGTTCTTTCTTCATTGCCTACAATGGGTGCCGGGCAGACTATTGAGCATATCGTCAGTATGTATCCTCCGGGCAAACAGGAAGAAGCTCGTTCGCAGCTGAGCCTTAGTCTGATCGGCATCTTTTCGCAGATGCTGGTTCCGAGCGTGAATCCTTTTCAGGCGCCGGGAGTTGCGTATGAATTGATGCTGGTTAATCCTGCAATCAAAAACCTGATTCGCGATAAAAGATACAATCAGATGAACACTGCAATGATAATGGCTAAGAGAGAGGGTTGTGTCACTTTCAAGGAATCGCTTGAAAAACTGATAAGAAACGAAGGCGTCAATCAGGACATTGTTAGAAGTTTGCTGCAGGAGTTAGAAGAATGAACGAATTAGCTCAAAAACGTATCCGGGAAATCAGGGAAAAAGTTGCTGCTGCAGTCAATAAACATCTGACAATGGACCTTTCAGAGGCTGCCAGGGGCAAGCTTTTTATGACGCTTGCCGGCACAGCTCTTGAGAGCTCTAAGGGAGCCATCTTCAATTATTTGCAGACCAGGCCGGAAAGAGAAGAAGCCATTATTGCCGCCAGCAAGTTTGACTGCGAGTCGATCGAGACTTTTTTGCTGGAACAGCTTAAAAAACCTCACGCATTGTATCGTGAAGTTATCATTGAACAGCTTGGGCTTAAAAAACGTGAAGCGCTGGTATCTCTTCTGAAGCCTTTTTTGGCTGATCCAGACAGGCATGTTCGCTTTCAGACAATTCACAGCCTTTTTAATATTGGCGGCAGAGAAGCGGCTCTTGCAATGTGCGAATTTATTTCTGATCCTGACGAATGGATCTCAATGACTATTCTGCGCTTGTTGTGCATTATGCGCGAGCTTGATTCAATTCCCATTCTTGCCGAAAAATACTATCAGGATGACGATTTAAGGCGCAAAGCTTTGATGATATCGTTTCTTGCAAGGTTCAGAAGTGTAACTTTGCTTGGTATTTTTGATCAGGGAATTCAGGCCCGTGATGCGCGCCTGCGAGCGAACTCTATCGAGGCGGTCGGCAACCTTAATTTGCCGGCAGCAGAAATAAGATCTCGAATTGAGCCTTCTTTGCGTGATCCAAACAATCGTATCAGAGCGAACTCTATTTTAGCGCTTGCCAGGCTAGATCCTGAAAAAATCAAGCCTGAAATCGCCGAGATGGTTAATTCAAACGATGTTCAATTGAGGCGTAGCGCCGCTTTTATTCTGGGCATGATTCCTTCTGACGACTATCATGATCTGGCCGCTATTCTGGTTGTAGACCAGAATGATGCCGTCAGAAAAAGAATGATCCAGTCGCTTCGCAATTTTTCTTCAGAGTTTGTTTGCAATCAGCTCGAAAAGGCGCTCGGTGACGCGGACAAATGGATTCGCAAACACGCAGTGGATATGGCAGCGCGTGTATCCAATTTTCCGCATAAGAAAGTTCTTACTCTCCTTAAGACCGAGAGAGCCGCGCCGAATCTGGCTGCCTGCATGAACTTTTTTGCTGCGCATCCGGTTGAAGAAGCACTTGGACCAATAAAAATGCATGTTAAAGATCGACGCTTACCCGTTGTTAAAGCGTTTTTAAATGCAATGGCTTCTATCGGCGGCATGGAAGGTGTCAAATCTGTTGCGCCTCGATTAGAACAGAAAGACCCGTCTGTGACTCAAGCCTTGAGCGAGGTTCTTATCAAAGCCGGTGGAGGTAAGACTCTTGATGATCTTGTTGAAAAATTTGCTCAGGCTCGCAACGAAAATCAGGTGATCACTCTTGTGCCTTCCCTGCTCAGTTCGCTTGAAATTCTAGGCCAGGGCGATAATATGCCTGAACCTTTGCTCAGAAGTCTTGAGTCTGTAGCAGTCGAAATTGTTGCCGAGCCCCCAGAGTCGCCAGTTATAACGTCAGAGTCGCTTGCTGAATTTTCTGGTGCTGATACAGCCGGACTCGTAGAGATTCAGGGCGAAGAACCAGAGCTTACTCTCGATTTTTCTTCTAACTTACCTGATCTTTCAACACTCGGGTCTGCAGCAGTAAACGAAAAAATGCCCACCGAAGACTCAGAAGCAGACGCTGACAAAACAGATGCCGAAAAACATTCAATACATTATCGTCAGGGTCTTAAAGCCTACAATATTGGCAAGTATAAAAAGGCTATAACTGAATTTAACAGAGTTCTTGAAACCGATGAGCACCCTCCGAAAAACGTCTTTTTATACATGGGCATCATTTACAGCGACCAGGAAAATTATGAACAGGCCAGAGATTACCTGCAAACCTTTCTTCAGAAGGCCCCTGATCACGAAAAGGCCCTTTTTCTGCTCGGAAAAATTTATAAACAGTTGAAAAACTGGGATGGCATGATCAAGATTTATTCTCGCTTTGTTGGCGGCGAACTTAAGATTTCACCAAAAATGAAAATGCGTGTTTATCATGACCTTGGCATTGCTCAGATCCTTATCGGAAAATATCAAGAGGGTTTAAAGCTCCTTTCGGCTCTTCTCAAAAAAAAGCCGGAAGATGCAGAAGTCGCCTATTATGCGGCACTCGCGCAGTTCCATCTCGAAAATTTACCGGCGGCGGCCACAATATTGCAGTCTGCAGTAAAAAATGCGGTTGGTAATAAAAGAATTGCACGCCTGATCGATGCTCTTGCCAAAAAAATTCGTGGCGAAGAAAACTGACCGGCCAGTTTGCTGAAGTTTCTGGTTACAGCGCTTAAAAGTGTAGATTGTGTTTAATCAAGCTTTTAAGCGCTTTACTTACATGGCAACTTTGTCATTGCCGTCGAGAATACAGCTTTTAGTGATTTTTCGCCGAATTTATGATAGATTTGTCGATGCAAAAAACAGGTTAAAAATAACAGGGGCTCGCACAAGGAGCTTCGATGCTTATTACCAAATGAAAGGCTCAACTGATGAACAAACCTGACTCTCAGAACACTAACAAGAAGCTGGACGCTATCACGCCTAAATCCGAAGATATTTCGCGCTGGTATACCGATGTGGTGCTCAAGGCGAAAATGGCTGATTATTCACCCGTTAAGGGTTGCATGGTGATCAGACCATACGGTTATGCTCTCTGGGAAAACATACAGAAGCTTCTTGATGTTGAATTCAAGCGACTTGGCCATCAAAACGCATATTTTCCGCTCTTGATTCCGGAAAGTTTTCTGACCAAGGAAGCTGAGCATGTCGAAGGTTTTGCGCCCGAAGTTGCGTGGGTAACTCACGGTGGTCATGAAGAACTTGAAGAGCGTCTTGCCATAAGACCAACTTCAGAAGCTATTATTGGCCACATGTATTCAAAGTGGATCGAAAGTTATCGTGATTTGCCGGTTCTTATTAACCAGTGGGCCAACGTTTTAAGATGGGAAAAGGTTACCCGCCCATTTTTGCGGACAACCGAATTCTTGTGGCAGGAAGGCCATACCGCGCATCGTACACATGAAGAAGCCCAGCAGGAAGTCATGCAGATGCTCAAGGTTTATAAGGACTTTGTTGAAGGGGATCTGGCTATTCCTCTGGTGACTGGCGAAAAGAGCCAGAAGGAAAAATTTGCCGGAGCTCTTAATACTTACACTATTGAGGCGCTGATGCCTGATGGGCAGGCTCTCCAGTCAGGAACCTCACATGATCTCGGGCAGAATTTTGCCAAAGCGTTCAATATTAACTTTCTCGATTCTGACGGCCAGCGCAAGTTTGCCTGGACAACATCATGGGGCATGTCGACCAGAATTATCGGTGCGGCAATTATGGTTCACGGCGATGATCGCGGGTTGAGATTGCCTCCTAGAGTTGCTCCGATGCAGGCTGTTGTGATTCCTATCGTTTATAAAGATTCTCAAGATGTTATTGTTAAGGCTAAAGAACTTACCAAACGACTTCTTGCTGCAGATGTCAGAGTGCATCTCGATGATCGCGAAGGTTTCAAGCCGGGCTGGAAATATTCTGAATATGAAATGATGGGTGTTCCGCTGCGTGTTGAAATCGGGCAGAAGGATCTTGAGAAAAATCAGGTTTGTCTCGTCAGGCGTGATACTCTCGAAAAAATGTTTGTTCCTGATGTCGAACTTGAAGAAACTGTCGCACGCCTCATGAAAGAGATTCAGCAGAACCTTTTTAATCAGGCCTCTGAAATTTTGAAGAACAAAACATTTAAGGCCGCTTCTTTTGAAGAATTTGTATCAGTCATCAGAGAAAAGCATGGCATGGCAGATCTGGTCTGGTGCGGATCGACTGAGTGCGAAGCCCGCTTTAAGGCCGAGGGTGGGGCTACGATACGATGTTTTAATGATGGCGAAATAGATGGCCCATGCGCAGTCTGCGGAAAAGAAGGCACAAAAAGGGTGTTTGTCGCCAGAGCTTATTGATAAAGCACAACAAGCGGCACCGGTTCAAATAATCGAACTGGTGCTGTTTTTTTTTATTCTGATTATGATAAAATAAACGAAACTCAGATGGTCGGGAAGTTATGAAAATGGATATTAAAGTAAAAAGACTCCTCAAAGATCTGACAAACTCAGATGATGATCTGCGGGCACTCTCGGCAATGACTCTTATGAAACTTGATTTTCCTGATAATGTTGCCCGCGAAGAAGTTTTGCAAAGCCTTGTTAAGGCAACCCAGGATAAAAGCGTTTCGGTCAGATTCTTTGCGCGCAAAGCAATAGATAAAATAAAAAAAACCGAGAAGCTTTTAAAAACGGGCATAAGCGAGTCATCTGTCGGGCTTGACGAAACTCTCGTTGCAGATGACTACAAAGAGCGTTTGGCGGCTGTAATGGAGATAAGCTCAACCGGTAATGCAGAATACAAGCAAAAATTGCTTAAAATGCTTGAAACTGAGGATCATGCATTTGTCAGGGCTGCTCTTATAAGCTGTCTTAAATTATTTATGGACAAGGCCGAGGCCTCTGTCTTAAGTCCCTTTCTTTCTGATGCTGATAATCGCGTCAGGTCCAATACTATAGAAGCATTAGAATATCTTAAGGCTGAAGAGGTCATTCCGGCTCTTTTTTCTGCTTTGTCTGACCCGGATAACCGCATCAGAGCTGTTGCAGCTAAGGCATTGCAGTCTTTTGGCGAGGAAAAAGTATTTGCTGAATTAAAAAAAATGCTTGAGTCCCCTGAAGAATGGATGAAAAGCAGCGCCATTTACGCACTGTCGCATATTCAGGCCGGTGAAGCCATAGAATTGCTGCTTGAAGCTGCCAGACTTGCCACAAGTGCAGAAATAAGAATCAGAGCAATTGTTGCGCTCGCCAATTATTATGACTCAACTACATATGGCTTTTTGAAGGCTCTCGCCACCAGTGGTGAAGGTATCTTCAAAGAAACGGCGAACAAGGCTCTCAGACTCCTGGAAGAAAAACACGGGGCCGAGCCGCCTGTTGCGACCATAGTAGCTGTGCATGCCGAGTCTGTTGAAACACCGTCACTCGAAAAACCGGTTTCAGACGGTGGGCGTGCCGATGATATCACTTCTGCCGTTTCAAAGCTTTTTCGCAAAGGAAAAGAAGAAGCGATTGGTCTTTCAAACCGTGCTGCGATAAATTTTGCCGTTACCGACATCAAAAAAGAGCTGGATGAACTATGCAAAGAAGTCGGACGCACTGCTTTCGACATTTACCAGTCGGGCGAAATTGAGTTGTCGGCTTTGTTAACTCAGGGGCATGAGATTCTCAGAATGAATTTCTTTATTCAAAAATACGCAGAACAAGAAGAAAAAGCGGCCAGTAAAAAGCCGACAGGTTTTCTGGAACAACTCAAAAGCCTTTTCTCAAAAACTGCAGAGCAGAAGCAGTCTGCTTCTCAGGCAGAAAAATTTACCAAAAAGCGTGATGAGCTTTTATGTAAGTTCGGGTTGCTTGCCCTGAAAAAATACGAAACAGAAGAATTTAGGCATAAACAGATAGATGCTTATTTTGTAACCTACCAGCGTCTTTTAAAAAAGCTCGACGCTGAGCAGAAAAAAATCTAATTAACGAGGCAGCAATGGATCTGAAGAAATTTATCAGAGATGTCCCTGACTTTCCCAAACCCGGAATCATATTCAAGGATATAACCCCCCTTCTTGCGGATAAGAGCGCTTTTGCTGCAATGATTGATGTTTTTGCCGATAAATACCGCGAAGCTGGCATCAGCAAAATATGCGGCATTGAATCACGCGGCTTTATAATCGGTGCTGCTCTGGCTTTGCGTATGAATGTTGGTTTTGTGCCCATTCGCAAAGCTGGCAAATTACCGTGTAAATCTGTTCGTAGAGAATATAGTCTAGAATACGGCAAAGATGCCATCGAGATTCATGCTGATGCTCTTAAAAAGGGCGAACGTGTGCTGCTGGTGGATGATCTTATCGCAACAGGTGGTACAGCTCTGGCTGCATTAGCGTTGCTCGAAGACATTGGCGCAGACGTGGTCGGCGTAACTTTTGTGGTTGAACTAGAATTTCTCAAGGGAATCGAAAAGTTTGACCGGGCAAAAGTTTTCTCGCTGCTCAAATATTGATTCTGTGATAAATCGGTCTGTATGGGCAATTATACCGGTCAGGGGTGGTTCAAAGCGTCTGGAGCGCAAAAATATCATGCCTTTTGCCGGTATCTCTCTGACCCGGCGGGTCGTTGAAACTGCCCGGCGATGTGGCCGTTTCTGTCGAGTGCTTGTGACCACCGATGATCAAGAGATTGCAGAAGAAGCAAAATCGGCAGGCGCCGAAGTGCCCTTTCTCAGGCCTGCCAGTCTAGCTACTGATACAGCATCTTCGCTTGATACCCTGCTTCATGCCTTTGAATATATGCTTGGCGCATTTCCTGAAGACAAGCCAGAAGCCGTTGGTCTTTTGCAGGCAACTTCTCCATTGCTGCAGGCCAGACATCTTAATGAGGCAGTTGACGTTTTTTTTAACGGTGATTTTAACAGTCTTTCATCTATGAAAAGGGTGACGCAGCACCCTGAGTGGATGTTTTATCTTGACACGGTAACCCGTCAGGCTACCCCTGAAAGTCGCTCTGGTATAGTGTCGTCAGCAGCAGAGCTCAAAAAACGCTTCATTGAAAACGGTGCCGTTTATCTGGTAAAAACCTCATGGCTGGCAGAATCGAAGAGTATTTATGATTTTGACCGGCATGGTTGTTACGAAATGTCTGCCGAAGACTCGATAGATATAGACACCCGCCCAGACTGGGATTATGCAGAATTTATGTTTGAAAAACGTCAGAAGTCAGGTTGAATGTTTGTCTCGGCGTTCCATGATAGGGTTATACAGGGTTGCCCTATTTCTACCGTTGTTTTTTGAATAATAAAGTGCAAAATCAGCCTTCTGAATAATCTCTGTTTTAGATCTGGCCTGGTCTGGGTAGCAGGCAACACCAAGAGAAACGGTAAGCGGTATGCGTTCTCCGTTGACTCTGAAATCATAGCTTTCTATTGCCGTTCTAATACGCTCTGCCGGGGCTAAAGAACCTTCGCCATTTTTTTCAGGACAGATTACCACAAATTCTTCGCCACCGTAGCGTGCCGCAATATCAATTTCTCTAACGCTTTTTTCGATGAGTCTGGCAACTATTTTGAGCACTCTGTCACCCTCTGGATGCCCGTAGTTATCGTTAAAGCTTTTGAAGTGATCGACGTCGAGTATTATCAACGAAATATGGTTTTCGTAACGGTCGGCGCGTTGCAGTTCTTCGTCAAGGCGTTGCTGAAAATACCTGTGGTTGTAAAGTTTTGTCATTTCATCTGTGACTGCATACCGATAAAGTCTGGCGTTATCAATGGCTATGGCGGCCTGATTAGCCAGATTTGTAAAAAGCTCAAAGTCTTTGTCCGAAAAGCTTTCAGGCACAGAACGCGATATGTTGAGAGTTCCGAGGAGCTTGTCCTTGGCCGACAATGGGACACACATAAGAGTTCCGGTTCTGATATATTTCTTTTTTATTTTTAAAAAAGTCGGGTCGGTTTCTGCATTTTTCACAAACAGGGGCGTTCGGTTTTTTACGACCCAGCCGGCGACCGACTCCCCGATTTCAAGGCGCGTATTATTTGTTATTTCTTCGCTCAGACCGACTGCAACACCTATGGTCAGAGTCTTCTCGCTGTCGTCGAGCAGCATTAGAGAGCCTTTCTCTGCTTTGATAACCTTAACGACAATTTCGAGTATCATGTTCTGAAGTTTTCTAAAGTCGAGTTCAGAGCTGATGGCTTTTCCGACCTCGTAAAGCGTTGACAGCTGGAGAATTCTATAATCGAGATCTATTTTGGTGTTTCGCAGATTGATGCGCATTTCGTCAAAAATCTCGGTTAGGCTGCCAATTTCGTCGGTTGAAACTGGAACAATCTGCTGATTGAAGTCGCCTTTGCTGATAAATCTGGCGCCATCTATCAGGTTTGCCAGAGGGGCGGTAAAACCGTATGCCAGTAATATTGCCAGAAAAATCGATATGACGGCTGTCAGCGTAAGTATTCTGATTATGCGTTCTTTGAATTTGTAGGCGGC
>SABV01000553.1 GCA_009928855.1 Erysipelotrichia bacterium
GCCTACGGCGACCCAAAGCTTGAAGCCGAACACTCAACCTCTTTTGGAGTTAAAGCCACATATAAAATTGCCAATTTTGCAAAAATCACCGTTGGGGCCACTCGCTTTATGGTGCGCGATCTTATCGGAACAAATGCTACAACAGACCCTGCATACACATGGGGCATAAAAGCCGCTAATCTTAATCGTGCCCAGCTGTTTTCACATTATTTCGGCCTGAACGACTGCAAAGTCGGCAAATTCAGCCTGAGCGCAGACCTAAGCATAATGGATAAAGCGGAGTTGACCGAAAGCGGCAGACAAGCTCCCGGTATTGTTAGCAGACAGGCTTCAATGAATGTCTCCAGAAAAACAAAACAATTTGATTATCATCTGCGCACAAACTGGTGGGGGCCGGCATGGGAAGACGCAGAAAACACAAAATCGGCGCAAGCCGGGCACGACACCTCACTCTTTTTAACTCGGGCTTTCAAAGAGTGCTCTATGGAAATCGGGTTGCTCAATATTACCAATTCTACAAGGCCAAGAGTAATCGGATACACGCGGCCCGGCAAAAGACTCACCATTGCTCTGGAAACGTCGTTCTGACACAACACATACCCTGCCGCAAACGGATATAAGGCGGTTGATAAAAAAAACTGCTGCCGATATAATGAAGACATGCAAAAAATAATTTTGTCTGTCTTCTTGCTTTTGTCGTCAGTATCAATTGTTAACGCCGCAGATCTTTTTGATCTGCGCGTTTTTCCGTGCTTCGAGAATCAAACTGTTTCTTTCGAGGGCACCATTGTCACCAGCAGATTAAGAGAAAACGCCATAAGCCGCAGGTCAAAATTTTCCGGGCTCACCGGCAAGTGGCTGACCAGTGGTACAGTAGACATTGAATCCGCTGGCAAGAAGCTTTCGGCAGAGGTGAACGAAGGCGAATTTTCGGGTCAGATCAAGGTTGATTCGCTTGCAAGCTTTACCCTCAGCGTTTATCACAATGGCCAGAAACTTCATCTGGAAACATTTCATTTTCCGACACAGGCCGATTTTATTGTGGTAAGCGATATCGACGACACTATTCTGGTTACCGAAGTCACCAGCAAGGCTAAAATGGTTTACAATTCACTCTTCAAAAAACTTGAAGATCGCAAGCCCGTTGCTGATACCCCGAAGTTTTATCGAGAGGTCGGCAAGGGCAACTTCGGCCTCGGCACCCCGCACTTTATCTATCTAAGCAGCTCACCCGCTTTTTTAAGCCGCTCTCTAAAAACTTTTATAAAAAACAACGACTTTCCACAGGGGTCTCTTATATTAAAAAAAAGCCTGACAAGCGGCGATCACAACACTCACAAATCTGAGTGGCTTAAACAGATCGTAAAAAAATACCCCGGAAAGCCGCTTTTTCTGATGGGTGACAGCGGCGAACAAGACCCTTTTATTTACAGAAGCTTCGTTGAAAACAGTGAAAGCCCTAAAATCGTAAAAGGGGTTGTCATACATGAAGTAACCAGCCGGCCACAAAAAATTCAGGCTCTAGAAGAAATCAGCCTGTATCTGCAAAAAAAATTCAAGGTTCCCTTTATTTTCTGGAGCAATATCGACAAGCTAAAAAAAAGCCTGCAACAGCACTCGTTGTTAAAAAGAATTCAGTAAAAACTCATAAATCTTAAAATCACCCTCTGAAAAACAGCAAAAAATCACATCTAATTCAGCGCGCTTTTTTTCAAGAAAATCGCTCACGGTTCTCACTGCCACTACAGCTGCCTGCTCTTTAGGGTAACCATACGCCCCGGTGCTGATAGCCGAAAACGCAATAGTTTTTAAACCCCGCTCAAGAGCTATTTGCAGTGAATTTATATAGCAGCTTGCCAGAAGTTCTGCTTCGTTGCGACTACCGCCATGCCATACCG
>SABV01000554.1 GCA_009928855.1 Erysipelotrichia bacterium
TAACCAGCTGCTGAAAATTGTCTAACCTGCTTCTTTTAAGGACTTATTAAGACTTCGAAATCTTGACCTGGCTCGCGGCAGATAAATCTGATAAATTGTTAAAAATTACCTTCTCAAACTCCACTGACGGGAGCCAAAATGAAAACTCATTATGTCGGGCACGATCAGGTTTATCAGGCCTTTAAAAAAGATGGTCTGGCAGGCTGGGACAAAACTGAAGAAGCTTATGCTGAACGTTTTGCCTGGATGAAAAAAATATTTTCTGCAGGACACATTCCAAAGACTGGAAAATTGCTTGAACTTGGCTGCGGCGCAGGAAATATGGGTATCTGGCTGGCTGAAAGAGGTTACGAAGTTTATGGTGTCGATATTGCACCAACAGCCATACAATGGGCCAATGAAAGAGCCCAGACTGCCAGAAGCAGTGCACAATTTTTAATCGGCAGCGTTCTTGATCTGAAAGACTTTGCCGACAGCTCTTTCGATCTGGTTATTGACAGCAAGTGCTTTCACTGCATAATCGGCGAAGACCGAAAGGTTTTCCTTAAAGAAGCTGCCCGGGTCCTTGCAAAAGGCGGCTATCTCCTCATTGATTCAATGTCTACACCCGTTAAGTCAGATCAGATAAAGGGGTATGACCCTGCGTCCGGTAATACAACAGTTAATGGCATCGTCACCAGACATTTCGCCACTCCTGAAAACCTTAAAAAAGAAGTCTCTGACGCAGGCTTTGTCATCGTCAACTCATTCGTTGAAATCGATGAGCTAAACGGCAACATGGTCATCGAAGCCACCAGAGCTTGAGCCGCTCTTTCACCATATGAAAAATCAGCGATTACGTGTTTCTGCTTATGGTCTTATTCATGCCCCCTGGCCGCATTTTGCTCTGCCGTCTTTCCCGAGAGATCCCTGAATGGGAAGGTTCCTGGACGCTTCCTGTCATGACCGGAAATGGCTGGACGGGCGCGGGTTGCGCAAGCAAGACCCGTGATCCGGCCTTATTTTCCGCGTCTATGCGATTGTTCGACGATGAATTTTTCATTTTTTAAGAATCGTTCGAGTAAAACATCATCAACATTTTTTCGGGAATCAAAAGCAGCTAAGATATAGACATTTTCAAAAGAAACTCTGTACATAATTCGCCATGGTGCAACAACCAATTCTCGAAACAAAAGAAAACCTTGTTCTTCGAATTCTGGTATTATTCTACCTCGAAAAGGTAAATAGTCGAGTTGAGAAACCTCTGCTTTGATCTTTTTTAAAATCTGTCCGGCAGTTTTGGGATTCTCGGAAGCAATATAGAAAATCAATCTCTCAAGATCAAGTGCAGCTTGTTCAGACCAATTAATTTTAAACCTTTTTTTCATGGTTCTTCAGCTTCTTTTCAATACTGTTAAAGACTGATTCATTATCAATAATCTTACCCTGACGAACCTCCTCTTCACTCATTGAAACAAGTTTCAAAAGTGAAAGTGCTTTACACATAGACTCGTAGCTTTCAGGGTCTTGCAAAACAGCCTTTGCTTCACCGTTTTGGGTGATTATTATTGGTCTATGGGTTTCGTTGATGTATTTCAACAGTTCAGCGGCATTTGCCTTGAGATAGGTAATGGGTTTTATATCCGATAAATTTGCCATTTTTCACCTCCGGTCCTTTTAAGATACCATAAAAGAACCGGTAATATTGTTTTTTTGTGGTTTTATATAGGTTTTAATTTTTTTTTCGTCGAACAGTTATTTTTATACCGATTCTGCTTTTTTGCCAGTTTAGAGTTAATGGTGGGGAGTGTCAAACTAAAAACAGGCTGTTTTCTCGACAGATGGCGCCGGGGTTTCGGTATAATCTTGTTATGGATGTAATTATGCCGATTCGGTATAAATGTGAGAAAAAAAACA
>SABV01000122.1 GCA_009928855.1 Erysipelotrichia bacterium
TTCATTGTTCACCCCGCTGGCAGAGCCATTATCGCAGCATGGCTGGCCGGCATAAAAAAACGCACAGGCAGGGCATCTAATATCTATCAGTTTCTGCTCAACGACAGACGTGTGCAAAAGCGTTCCAGAAACGAAAAACACGAATTCTGCTACAATCTCGAACTTCTCGAGGGCTGTGTGGCAAATATAGACTATTCACCGTGGAGACTGAGCCTCAACCCCGACAGCCTGGACAATGGCATGAAAGTATTAAGGGAGCTTGCTTTGCCTGCCGGCAAAGCAATAGTAGTTCACCCTGGTCACGGTGGTTCGGCATATAACATCAGCGTTCAAATGTACGCAAATCTTACCAGAGAGCTTATCGACAATGGATTTTCGGTTCTGGTAAGCCTCGGGCCCGGCGAAGAAAATCTGCAGCACATCTTTTCAAAAGCTGATCCCGGCAAGCTGAATTTTCTTACAAAAGTCCCTGATCTAGGCAAACTTGCAGAAATTTTCGCAAATTGCTCAGCTTTTGTCGGTGGTTCAACCGGCCCACTTCATCTGGCCGCCGCACTGAATTTGCCCTGCGTGGCTTTTTTTCCACCTGTTAAAGCGATGACACCTGTTAGATGGGGGCCTGTTGGCTGTAAAAGTCTTGTAATAAAACCAGATTCAGAATATTGTGATGGAAAGTGCCTGAGCTGCCTCAAAAATGGCTGCATGAACACACTTGATGTGACACAGGCGGTTAGCTGGCTTAAACGAGAGCTTAAAATATGAATACTCCCTTAATAATAAACGATCAGATAACAATACCAGCGGAGCAGCTTGAAATTAGCGCTGTAAGGTCTTCCGGGCCTGGCGGGCAAAATGTTAATAAGGTGGCAACATGCATTGAACTGCGCTTTAATCCAGAACGCTGTTCATTACTCAGCACCGCGGTAACGCAACGACTTCTTGCTTTGGCGGGCAACCGAACCGATTCAGAAAATACGATAATAATCACCAGCCAGAAATTTCGAGAACAGTATAGAAACCTTGATGATGCGCGAAGCAAACTCAAAGAAATGATTATAAAAGCTCTGAAACCACCGCGACCAAGACGCCCGACCAGACCATCAAAGACATCGGTAGAAAAACGGCTCACCCAAAAGAAGCAAGCCGGCAATAAAAAATCACTGCGCCAGAAACCCGACTGGAATGAATAAAGCAAAACTGAGGGTTATTTAACCCTTTCACCGCTGAGTTATCGCCCAGCGCACACACGCAAAAAAAAAGCTGCCCCATTGAACGGGGCAGCTTTTTTTTAAAACTTTATTTTTTTGCGTCTTCGAGCTTTTTCATGTAATCTTTGAGCTTTTTCAGGGCATCCTGAGTTCTCGGGTCATCGCTGCCATACTCACGATTAAGGTTTGTATGGTTTATATAAAGACTGTTAAGATCTTCAGTTCCTGTTTCTGATTTTTTCTGCCAGTCAGCACTGTTCCACTCGTTCTTTTTAAGCGCAACATTGAATTTATAAGCAGGGACAAGTGTGCAACCGGGTTCACAATGGGTAGCCATTCCAGGGCGAAGAAGCATGCTTTTGCCTTTGGCAAAACTGTTAACAGAGACTGCGCCTGCCAGAACAGACACAGAAGCCTTTTTGCGAGAAGAAACGGCAACTTCAAATTCAGTACCTCTGATGCCTGCCACCAGAGTTGGAGTTTCGATCTTAAATTCTGTGCCACGCTTGGTGAATTTATACCATGTCTTACCCTTGAATACCTTTATACTCATGGGCTGAACTTCTATGAGGGTTCTTTCTTTGAGACGCATAGTCGTGCCATCTCCATAAACAAGAGTAGCCTTTGATTCACGCAGGGTTTCAAGAAGATCGCCAGAATAAAGCTCACAAGAATGGGTTATCACGTCAGTAATTGTGCTGCCAACCCGAGTAAGCTTAACCTGACCATTGATTATCTCAAGTTTGGCATCGAGTGGCACCAGTTTGAGATCGGCTGCGCCGGCAACAGAAAAAGCAAAACAAAAAACAAGGAAGCAGAGAAAAGTGCGTTTCATAGTATTTAGCCTCCAGACCCTTAGGGTCGAATTACCGAATTTGATTCAATTATAAGAATGACCATGCAAGGTGTCAATGGTATGAAAAACAGGATTGCACCATTATTGAAACCGTCACATCAGACTGATGCAGCATTTAGATAGCTTTTAAAAATTCTGGAAAGCTCTTTTATCGCTTCATCAAGGTTATCATTCACAATAGCGTGGTGATACTGTTCCCGGTAATCCAGTTCTTTGCGAGCATTTTCAAGACGGTGCAACAAAGAACCCTCACTATCCATATTGCGTTTACGGATTCTGCTTTCGAGCTCTTCAAAAGACGGCGGTAGAATAAAAATCATCACCGAATCGGGGTATTCACAACGAATTTTCATCGCACCCTGAACATCGATATTTAGTATCACATGTCGGCCAATGTTGAGGTTGTCGGTTAGAAACTGGCGAGGCGTACCATAATAGTTTCCATGCACAAAGGCCCATTCGGCAAACTCATTGCGACCGATAGCCTGTTCAAAGTCTTCTGCCGTGCAAAAATTGTATTCCTGACCATCTGTTTCGCCGCCACGGGGAGCACGCGAAGTGGTAGAAATAGAATAAACCACTGCTGGAGCGTATTTTGCGACGATTGCATTACACAGAACAGTCTTGCCGACCCCTGAAGGCCCGGAAACGATGAAAAGATAGCCTTTTCCGGCAATGTGCTGAGAATTCATCTTGAGTTATTTTCTGCGTGTAATAAGAGACTGCCCGGTCATTGATAGGGGTTTCGCGATTCCCATGAGGTCCAGGATCGTTGGTGCGATATCACACAATTTTCCTTCTGGCTTCAATTCGAGTGAAGTTCTTGAGAGAAGACAAAACGGCACGGGATTAACGGTATGTTCAGTGAATGCTTCACCGGTTGTAAAGTCTACCATCTGCTCAGCGTTGCCATGATCTGCAGTGATCAGACAATCATAACCGAGTTCATAAGCAACAGGGATCAGCTTAGAGAGAACATTATCTACAGTATTAACGGCTTTCATAGCCGCTTCCATAATTCCGGTGTGGCCTACCATATCACAATTGGCAAAATTAACCATAACGAATGGATAGTCGAGAGTTCTAAGTTTTTCAGTCAGAAACTCGTTGACTTCAAAGGCCGACATTTCAGGCTTCAAATCATAGGTCTTGACCTTTGGCGAAGGCACCACATGCCTGTCTTCAAGAGGGAATGGGGGCTCATATCCGCCATTTGTAAAGTATGTCACATGAGCATATTTTTCGGTTTCGGCAAGACGCAGCTGAGCTATATTGTTTTTTGAAAGTACTTCACCAAGCACCTCTTCGAGATGCTGCGGCGGAAAGACTTCGGGGAAGGTGAAATCATCAGAATAGTGGGTAAAACTGACATAATCAACCTTCATGTCTTTACGCTTAAAGTGTTCAAATTCATCAGAGACAAAAATTCTGGTAAGCTGGCGCATTCTATCCGCTCTAAAATTAAACGCCAGAATAGCATCACCGTCATTGATCGTGGCAACAGGTTTGCCATTTTCCTCGATAACAACCGGCAAAACAAATTCATCAGTTATGTTGACCTTATAAGATGCTTCCATGGCAAGCACCGGGTCGCCCGCACGATTACCGACGCCATGAACCATGGCCTGATAAGCCTTTTCCAGGCGTTCCCAGCGATTGTCTCTATCCATGGCATAATATCTGCCAGAAATAGTAGCAATACGGCCAACGCCAATCTTTTCGGCATTTTCGGCTAATTCTCGAATAAAATGCACACCGCTGGTAGGTGATGTATCACGGCCATCGGTGAAGGCGTGAATAAAGACCTTATCAAGGCCTTTACGTTTTGCCAGCTTCAATATTGCATAAAGCTGCTCGATATGGCTATGAACACCGCCATCTGAAACCAGGCCATACAGATGGAGAGCCTTACCTGTGTTCAAAACTTTTTCAATGACCTCGTTCAAGGCCTTGTTGTCAAAAAACGAACCATCTTCAATAGCGCAGTTTATGCGGGTAATATCCTGATAAACGACACGCCCGGCGCCGATATTGAGGTGCCCGACCTCTGAGTTTCCCATTTGTCCTACGGGCAGGCCAACATCCAACCCTGACGCGCCCAGATGGGTAAACGGACGTTCAGCAAACAACTTGTTGATGAATTCGGGGTTAGCAGAATATACGGCATTGCCTTCTTTGGCTTCAGAAATTCCAAAGCCGTCGAGAATAATCAAGAGTACCTTTGTTTTTGGTTCCATTTTCACAAACCTTGTAAAAAGTTATGATGCAGCCTACAGGTTTGGCGGATTATAACTGTGATCGATGCATTATGTCAAATTTTTTGCCGGCGCCGCCATCAGAGAGGGCTGCCAGAGAGGAATGAATTGACTTTGGAAGAAAGCTCTGGTAATAATCAGGTTATGATTATAGCAGGTCTTGGCAATCCCGGAAATGAATACGCAGACACCCGCCACAATGCCGGGTTTTGGGCTGCCGATGCCATTGCCGCGAAATTCAGGGTTCACTTCAATCAGAAGCAGCACCAGGCAATAACCGGTGACCTCTTATTACATGGTCAAACCCATTTGCTTGCAAAGCCCCAGACTTACATGAACCTTTCTGGCGAATCAGTTTCGGGACTGCTGATAACGCACAACATTGAGCCGACTGAACTTCTTGTGATAGTCGATGACATCAATCTTCCGGCCGGGCGCATCAGAATGAGATCTTCTGGCAGTGATGGCGGGCATAACGGCCTTAAATCAGTCATCAACCATATCGGCCATAATTTCTGGCGGTTACGCATTGGTGTCGGGCAACCCTGTAACGAACGAGATGATCCGCACGGAAAGTTGATATCGCATGTGCTCGGCTCTATCTCTGAGCGCGAGAAAGAGATTTTCAGTCTGGTGCTGCAGGAAATACCCGACATGGCTGCTATGTGGCTTCTAGGCATGGGCAACAAGGCAATGACGCGTTACAATGGCATCGATTTTACCGCAAAGCCCGACAATGATTCCCCTTGATGTACTTGTTGTCGATTTATCGAATCGCGTTGACAAAAAAATGAGCATTAAGTAAGATAATTAAGCGTATTTTGATACTGAGCCCCAGGAGGGTTTTAATTTGAGCCAGCGTAAGAACTATTTTATATCTAAAGATATGCAGGGCAAATTTGCCGGGACCATACTGCTTCTAGCCTTTCTTGTTGCAGTCATCACAGCCTGTAACATATATGTGCTTGGCTCTTATTTTGTATCGACCAGCACGACATTATCTCAGGCCCGCAATCTGACAGAGACGCTACAACACTTCGTGACTGAATTCTGGCCACGTCTGATGGTTCTGATCTTTGTCAACGTTATAATCGTATTTATCGTCAGCGTTATGTATTCGCATCAAACCGCCGGGCCTGCGTTCAAGCTGGAAAAAAGCATCAAACGCATAACAGAGGGTGATCTGACATTTGAAATCAGCCTCAGACGTAATGATAATCTGAAAGAACTGGCAACCTCTCTCAATGAGCTGCTGAGAAAATTTCGCATCACCCTTGCCAAAGCCAAGGCATTGTCAGACGATATCTCAATCAAACTCGAAACAGTAGGCGCCGACGACAAATTCAGACAGCTTGCCGCCAATGCTTCCGAACTGCGTGACCTGATATCTCAGTTTAAAATCGAAGTCGCATCGGCAGACGGAAATAGCGACATAGTAATAGAACTCCACGAAGACGAAGAAACAGAAGAAAAAGCCTGAAAAATAGGCAAGGCAAAACAGTCTAAACGGGCTGCCAGGAAACTGGTGGCCCGTTTTACTTTAGCGGTTATTATGCCCAGGCCCAGCATGCAAACGCGCCCAGAAAAAAAGCACCGGGTTCAGCCATAAGACTGAAATCCGGTGCTTTTTTGCAAAAGAAGCTTTATTACGCCTGCATCAATGCTTCTTTGATGCGACTCAATCGCCCTCGCAGGCGTAAAATAGCCTTAGTATGCAATTGCGAAACCCGTGAGTCAGAAACTCCAAGAATCTTGCCTATTTCTTTGGAAGTCAACTCTTCATAGTAATAAAGGGTTATAACCATACGTTCTCGATCTGAGAGTTTTGAGATAGCGTCAGCCAGAATCTTTTTTGCCTCGGCTTCTTCAATCTTACTCTGAGGATTGTCACTCTTCTGATCTTCAATAAAATCAAAGCGCGAAGAGCCTTCTTCATCATCATAAAAAATTTCGTCAAGTGACAACAGCAGCGATTTTTTGGTTTCATCAAAAAGTTTATGAAGCTCAGAAATATCAATATTGAGGTATTCGGCAATTTCTTCGTCTTTTGCGTCGCGCCCCAACTTACCCTCAAGCTTGGCATAGGCTTTTTCGAGCTTACGCGCTTTTTGCCTTATTGAACGGGGCGTCCAGTCAAGAACACGCAGCTCGTCAAAAATCGCACCCCTGATTCTTGTCTTGGCGTAGGTCTTAAACTTGACATTGCGCTCAGAGTCATACTTATCAATCGCATCGATAAGCCCAAGAATACCGTAACTTACCAGGTCATCAAATTCAACATTGCTGGGAAGATTGACAGCTATTCTCCCGGCGACGTATTTGACAAAAGAAGCGTATTTCATGATCAACGCATCCTTAATACGCTGATCATGATTGATGTTGTACTGTTCCCAGAGTTTCTGATCCTCTTCGTCCTGAAGTCTGGTCTTCAGCCTGGGATCAGTAATTTCCTGTGAATTGTTGCCCACCAGAAGTTCTTTGTTCACATCATCCCTCCGTCTCTGGCTGCCTTATGAGACCGCTGCCGAATTGCCGTTTAAAAAGAACCTTGCTGTCAGAGGCAGCAGCGTTATTTTGCTCGGCAACCGACTTCTGCTCATCGGTAGGGGTGCCAAATCTTTCATACCTTTTTTTAGAGTTTCTATCCTCATCGAGAAGGTCGCCAAGCTCAATATGCAGTTCAGCGTCTTCAAAGAAAAGTTCGCGTTCAAGTTTTTCAGTCTCTCTTTTTGTCAGCGTCGGCATAAGCATCACCTCGAGAAAACTTCCAAGAAGGGTGCCAAGTGTTCCAAAAATGAAAAATATTACAGTAATCCGAAAAATTATAGCATCAGAACTGATATTACTTGAAACTGCCAGTAAAAATACTGTTGCAGTAACAGTTACGGCCAAAAAAAGGCCCATCAGCAAAGATAATCTCGACATTTAAATTTCCTTGTCTTCTTCAGCAAGAATAGAGAGTTTTATAATACCGGTTTCAAGATCAAATTCAATTGAGCGACCACGGCAACCACCCGTATTTTCAGCGATGAGGGGCAAACGCATTTTTCTGAGAGCCTTTTTTACTGCTTCGATATTATCACGTCCGACGTTATTTTCGAAATCTTCTGTTGGCGGAAACATTTCAGCGCCACCAACAATTTTTGCCACAATAGAACTCTTGAAAACTCCCTCTGTCTTCAGCGCCTCATACAACGCAGGAACAGCAGTGTCAGCGAATTTAACAGGATTGAAACTGTTTCTGTCAATCCCCGATGAATCCGGTAATACCACGTGGGCCAGACCTCCTGTCCTGGTTTTAGGATCATACAAAGAAACTATCACACATGAACCGATGCCGTAAACAGCTAACAACGAAGGACTTCTGACAACCTTCATTTCACCCATTCCAACAGGCATCACAAGAGACATTATTCAGGCAACTCCAATTTTTTGCAATAAACGCTCAAGCGAAACCGGGCTCGGAAGCATAAATATATGGATTCTCAGGTCTTCTTCGCTTTCGATAAAAGAAGTTTCGATCATAAGTACCTTGTCGCTGACAGCTGTCATATCTGCAATGACGGTGTCAAGTATTGCACCGGCCATATCAAAAGTCATACTTGGCAATGAATTGAGCATTGGAGTCTGAGTAAGAATAGAAAGAGCGTTCAAAAAAGCCCCGGCCAGTATATTACCAACCTCACGCATACATGAGCTCTCAAGCTCATTCATTTTAAAGGGGTTTTCGAGCTGGCACCCGGGAATCAAGGTTCTAAGAAGCTTTATGGCAGTTTTTTCAGGAATAAGAAGCAGGAAGCGACCTGATATTTCGCCCATAACTCTTAGAAAAACCCCCATAACCACCTTGTCGGGCCCACCAACAAGTTCTGGGATCGCCTTAAAATCTAGAATAGTCGCGTTCGGAACAGCCATGTCGATTTTTCGGTTCAAAAACTGTGCAAGAGCGCTTGCCGCGTTTCCAGAGCCGATATTTCCGACTTCTCGAAGAGCGTCAAGCTGAGTTTTTGTTAAATTTGCGACATTTTGCATAAGCGACCTCAGACACCTACAAGTAAGTGCCATTATAAAGCAGTGATCTTCATAATGCAATAGCCCGAAAAATCGCATTTGCTAATTTTTACGCATAAAATTCAATGAGGTTATGGTTGGTTGCAAGCTGCATTTTTTTTAAAAATGATATAAGATTCATCTGTATTAACCCAAATTAGATTTAGAGAGGTAAAAAAATGACCCGGAGAATTATCCTGAGGCTGTTTTCAGCTGTTTGCCTGGCAATTTTGCTGCATGGAAGTATTTTTGCAGCAGAAGCGCTGGAATTTTCTCACAGTTTTGCCATCACCGGGGAAGTTCAACCGATAAACTGGCGACTGAAACTTGAATTCAGCCAGCCAGTTTCTCTGCTTGAGATCTCCAGACGCATCAAGTGCAAATTCAACAATAGCAACGCAAACTTTAAAATCATCAATTCCCTGTCTCTTGAGGCGCAAGAAGCTGCCAAGCCACTGCCCCCGGAACGCAAGGTCTTTATAATAAGCCCCGAAGGGTCTATAAATGCCACCGGAAGCTTTCGTATTACAATAGGCAAAGAGTTGAGCAGCGCCGACGGCAAAAGCACTCTCGCAAATGACAGCCTGATAACTTTTAACTCACAGAAGTCAATTAGTCTGACCGGTAGCGAACCATTCTTTTATTCATCCACAGACAAAGGGATTCTGATCGACCTGAGCGAAAACATCAAAGATTATCGCCTTAAAAAGCATATCAGAATATTCCCGACCGTCGGTTATTTCAGCGTTAATCGCCAATATTACAGCAACAGGGATTGTTACAAAATAAGTGGTAAATTTGTCACCGGCAAAAAATATGAGCTCAAAATCGCCGGCGGCCAGGTTGAAGGTGAGAATCAAATACTCGATAACGCCAGAGTCGAATTTATCGCAAAAGGCCCTGATCCACAAATCAGCTTCGCAGCAGATCGCTCTGTTCTCGAATTGCGAAGCCGACAGCTGGTACCATTAAGCTTTACCAGCGTTGGCAATTTTAAATGTCAGCTGATGCGGGTTCCTGCATTTTTTGGCCCGGCGCTTGATTCGCTCACGGCATTTGCAGAGTCTGAAGAAAAGCGTCCGCTCGACTCATCATCGGCTAAGCTGGGCGAAAGTGCACAACGCTCTATCGGCCAAACTGCAGCTAAACTCGACAACCTGATGCTTAAGTTCGTCAAACAGCACGATAATCTCAAAGAATTAGCAGGCAAGAGCAGCATCACCGATTTAAAAGACTTTCTCGCACCCGAATTTTCATCTGACAGCCAGGCATTTATGGGCTCAGACAACCCAGACAGCGAGTATTTCTTCTCGCTGCCACTCGATTACAGACCAGAGCCAGAAAAAGGCGGGCCGGTGATTGTTAATGTAAGCGAATCTGAGGTCGAAAACGGGCAAACCACAGCGCGTCTTTTTCAGGTCACCGATTGTTCGATTACTTACAAGTTCACCCGCAACGAACTTCTACTCTGGATTACTTCGATAGAAACAGGACACCCGGTCGCTGACGCCGCAATTATGCTTATCGCAAATGATGGCAGAATCATTTTTCCGGGCAGAACATCTCACGATGGCATA
>SABV01000555.1 GCA_009928855.1 Erysipelotrichia bacterium
GGCATTGGCTGATGTGGGCTTTTTTTTTGTCTGCAAATATGTTATAATATTCACATGGTCGTTTTTTATTGATTGAAAACAACTGATCAGAAGCAAAAAAATAAATAATATTCAAGGAATCAGGCTGGCTTTTTTATGGCCAGCATAGTTGCAACAGGAGTTAGGGCTATGCTTCTTGACGGAACAATCGTCATGGCTATTGGCATGAGCGCTGTTTTTCTTTTTCTTGGCACCATGGTTGCCCTCATGCATGTAATGGCCGAAATAATTAAATTTTTTCCCGAGCAATTGCCTGAACGCCCACAGAAAAAACATTCTGTTGACGAATCTGCGCGCGCAGAAGAACTTGCGATTGTCATTGCTGCTGCAAAAGCTTATTCAGAAGGGAGAAGTCTATGAAACGCAAAAAACTAGTCAAAGTAATGGATACATCTTTCAGAGACGGCTTCCAGTCCGTTTATGGCGCCAGGGTGTTGACCTCTGATTTTCTGCCTGCGGTCTCAGCGGCAAAAGATGCTGGCATCAGGTATTTCGAATTTGGTGGTGGTGCCAGATTTCAGTCTTTGTTTTTTTATTGTAACGAAAATGCTTTTGACATGATGGATGCGTTTCGAAAAGTAGTTGGCGATGATGTCGAACTGCAGACCCTTGCCAGAGGAATAAACGTTGTCGGTCTTGAGTCTCAAAGTAGCGATGTTATAAAGCTTCATGCTCAATTGTTTAAAAAACATGGTACAACCACTATTCGTAATTTTGATGCATTGAATGATGTTGATAACCTTATATATAGCGGAAAATGTATTGTTGAGGCTGGTTTGAAGCATCAGGTGGTCATTACCATGATGGAATTGCCGCCAGGTTGCGAAGGCGCCCATACTCCGGAATTTTATATGCAGGTTCTGAAAAAAATTCTGGATGCAGGCATAAAATTTGATTCAATTTCATTTAAAGACGCCTCTGGAACTTCGACGCCCTCAAAGGTTTTTAAGACCATCAGTTCTGCTCGAAAAATGTTGCCGGAAGGTTCTTTTGTCAATTTTCATACCCACGATACTGCTGGAAATGCTGTTTCGTCGTATCGTGCTGCGCTAGAAGCAGGAGCAGACGGGATCGACCTGGCCATGGCTCCAGTCTCCGGCGGAACAAGTCAGCCAGATGTATTAACAATGTGGCATGCTCTGAGAGACACAGATTTCGACCTCGGAATTGATGTGGCTAAAATTGTTGAAGCCGAAAAGATTTTTGCTGAATGCATGAAAGATTATTTTGTTCCACCTGAAGCTCGGGCGGTTGATCCTATTATCATTTTTTCGCCAATGCCGGGTGGAGCCTTGACGGCGAATACTCAGATGATGCGCGATAACGGAATTCTTGATCGTTACCCTGAGGTTATTCGTGCCATGGGTGAGGTGGTAAGGAAGGGCGGTTTTGGTACTTCGGTTACTCCTGTGTCGCAGTTTTATTTTCAGCAGGCTTTCAATAATGTAATGTTTGGCCCGTGGAAAAAAATTGCAGACGGTTATGGAAAAATGGTGCTGGGTTATTTTGGTAAAACTCCCGTTGCCCCCGATGGCGAAGTTGTTAAGGTTGCTTCTGAACAGTTGAATCTTGCTCCAACTACTGAGTCGCCTTTAAAGCTGAATGACGCTGATTCCGCGAAAGGCATCAAACCAGCTGCTAAAAAATTGATAGATGCTGGCCTGCCAATAAATGATGAAAATGTTTTTATTTCTGCCACATGCCAGGATAAAGGAATCGCTTTTTTGAAGGGTGAGGCCAAAGTGAGCGTTAGAAAAAATGCTGCTCAGGCTGTTGAAAAAGTGGCCTCTGGGCAAAAGGAAGCCAAGGCTTACACCGTTTCTCTTGAAG
>SABV01000556.1 GCA_009928855.1 Erysipelotrichia bacterium
GAGATTTCTTCTTACAGATTGTTTAAGAACTCTTGTTTCTACTTCATAAAGATTTGCCAGGTCGAAATCAAACATGATTCGATGACCGCGAACCACAAATATTTTGCTCTCTATCGCGTCAGACGTTTTTGTTAAGGCGTGGTTTCTCATTCTCGCTTCCCTTGTGTGGTGCAGCAACAATTTCGGTAAGAATATGCCGCCTATCTACCAGTAAGTCAAATAGAAATAAAAAGATTTTTACCGGTTCTTTGGCTTGCGGCACTTCTCAATTGCCTTGTCAGTTAGCAGTTTAAAGGCATTAATGGCATACTGCCGTTTTAAATGGGCTGACAGTCCCGCCAAAAAAACCATGAAATTTAATAGCGGTTGTATTAGAATGTGACGGTCGAGGCTATTTCACGGGGCGGCCCGACTCAGGAAAAAATACAAAAGTGAGCAGAGAGCATGCAGAATGTCTTTGAATTCAGAAACGGCGTAGTAAAAGAGTATGAGAGCTATTCACGCAGCTTTGTAACCATCAGGGCCACAGATATCGACAATCAGATCGACAGCGAATACAAAGATGGTCGCTACTGGCCCGACCCGCTGATTCAGATAAACCCTGGCTACAAACGTTGTGAAACTGTGCAGCAGCTGGTCAGTCAGGGTCTTCTGCACCCGAAATGCGGCGAAATTTTCAAACTGGGCAAGAATGAAGGCCAGAGCCGCGACATGCAGCTCTACCAGCACCAGCTGGAAGCCATCGCCAAGGCACGCAGCGGCCGTAGCTACGTGCTTACCACCGGCACCGGTTCAGGCAAATCGATGGCGTTTTTTATCCCGATCATCGATAAAATTCTCAAGGGCCGCCAGTCTGACCCGCGACCACGCACCAGGGCCATAATCATTTACCCGATGAACGCGCTTGCCAACAGCCAGCTTGAAGAACTAAAAAAGTTTCTGCATGGTTTTCCGGCAGGGCAGCAGCCATTTACCGTTGAACGCTATACCGGCCAGGAAAGCAGTGAAGAAAGGCAGCGGCTTGCCAACAACCCGCCCGACATACTGCTAACCAACTTCATGATGCTCGAACTCATTCTGACCCGCTATGACGAAAAAGACTGCAAGGTCGTGAAAAATTGCCAGGATCTTGAATTCCTCATACTTGACGAGCTGCATACCTACCGCGGACGGCAGGGCGCCGACGTCGCGATGCTAGTTAGAAGAGTCAAACAGCGAACCAATGCCCAGAACCTTCTTTGTATCGGCACTTCTGCCACCATGGCCAATACCGGTTCGAGTCTTGAACAGCAGGCAACCGTCGCCCAGGTCGCCAGCAAACTTTTCGGCACCTTGATTACCTCTGACGAAATCATAACCGAAACTCTTGAACGCATAACTAACCCGGCCCTCGGCATTGATTCAATAAAGGCAGAACTGCCAGCACGCCTCAGACTGCCACACAAATGGGCAAACTTCGACGAGTTCCGTAACGACCCGCTGGCCGTCTGGGTCGAACTCAATATGGGAATTGCCCTGAACGACCTTAGCAAACCAACCCGGGCCCGGCCGATAACCATTCGCCAGGCCGCCGAAAAACTGGCCAAAGATACCAGCGCCGACAAAGAAGAGGCTATTTTAGCTCTGCAAAGCTTTCTCATCAATGCGCACAGTTCTGCAGGTAACGGCGGGCTTGCCCCGTTTGCATTCAAACTGCACCAGTTCATTTCCGGCCCCGGAAAAGTGCATACCACCCTTGAACCAGAAGGAACACGGCAGATTACCCTCGATGCCCAGATTTTCGCGCCAGGTCGCCAGCAGGAAAACGTCAAACTCTTCAGCACCTATTTCTGCAGGGCCTGCGGCCATGAATATCACCCGGTCTGGTT
>SABV01000557.1 GCA_009928855.1 Erysipelotrichia bacterium
AGCCTGAATGGCGTCAAAAAGCCGTCGTTGATGCCCTCTTTGAGCGAATAAGTGTAAACAGGATCGCCAAAATAAAGGTAAGTATCGATGTTATCTTTACGCCTCGGAGTTGCAGTAAGGCCGAGCTGCACTGCCGGGGAAAAATACTCAAGAATGCCGCGCCAGTTACTCTCATCTTTTGCGCCGCCGCGATGGCACTCGTCAATAATTATCAAATCAAAGAAATCTGGCGGGTATTCGCCGAAGTTATACCAGGGCGTTGCCGGTTTCTCAACCGCATTGGCCAGCGCCAGGGCCTTACCGGTATTTTCGCACATAAAAGTCTGAAAAATCGTAAAAAACAGGCTGCCATTCGTCGGAACTCTGCCCTTTTGCCTTATTTCATCTGGTTTAATGCGCACCAGCGCGTCTTCGGCGAAAGCCGAAAAAGCATTAAAGGCTTGCCTGGCAAGAATATTTCTGTCGGCCAGAAAAAGTATGCGTGGTCGCCGTGATGGTTCACGCGAGAGGCTCCAGCGAGCATTAAAGAGCTTCCAGGCAATCTGGAAAGCAATAAAAGTTTTACCGGTGCCGGTCGCAAGCGTCAGCAGTATCCGCTGCCGGTTGGCAGCAATAGCGCTTAACACGCGCTCAATGGCTATATCCTGATAATAACGACCAGGGTGCGTGCCGCCCTTGTCTTCGAAAGGCACTTCGGCAAAGCGGTCGCGCCAGGCATCCTGTTTAGCGAAAGTGCGCGCCCAGAGTTCTTCAGGGGTTGGGTATTGCGATATTTCGCGCTCCTGGCCGGTTTCCATGTCGATCTCATAAATACCCTGACCGTTGCTGGAATAAGCGAATCTGATAGCCAGTTTGCCGGCATAGTTTTTTGCCTGGGCGACGCCTTCAGTCAGGGCTTCGTTCCAGGCTTTGGCCTCGACGACAGCCAGCTTAGTATTACGGAATTCAAGAATATAATCAGCAATCAAAGCCTTGCCATGCTTGCCCTGACCCTCAATTCGCCCCGGTGAGATGGCATATTCTCGGCGAATGCGGCTGTTGTCAATAACTGCCCATCCAGCCTGTTTTAACGCCGGGTCAATATACTCGGCTCTGGTTTCCGCTTCGTTCATTCTTTGTCCTCTTCACCTTCCAGCAATTTTTTCATATGACGATCAAAATCTGATTCAAACAGGCGATCCTGAACAATACGGTATTTTTCAAATTCGCTCTCGGCAAAAGCTTTGGCAACTGCCTGACTGACCTTTCCGGGGTTATCAAGAATTTCGCGTTCGTTGAATTTTAGAAAAGCATTGAGCCTTGTTGCCCAATCTTCCATGGTCATCGGAATATTTCGTTCTGCCTGTGATTCGGCATAATCCAGATACATTGTGACCAGCCGATTCAGAGACTTCAGCTCTTTTTCAGAAAGGTAATTTTTGGCAACAGAGACATCTGTCTTGATAATTTTACCATCTGGTGCATGTTTCCAACTGGTCAGACCCATGCGTTCCTTTTTACTGTCGACACGTTGCATAATCAGTTCAGCCCCGGTGTGCCCGTGAATCGCATAGTGCAGCTTGTTTTGAACTGCAGCAAAGAAAGTCTGGGTTATCTCGGCGTCAACGCGGTAATCCATGGCCGTCGCGTAAATATCAGTGATTTTCTGGTAAAAGTTGCGCTCACTGGCCCTGATTTCGCGGATCTCAGCAATCAGGTCATCAAAATACTTTTTGCTGAAAAACGCGCCGTTTTTGAGTCGTTCTTTATCCATGACATAACCACGAATAGAGAAATCACGTAAAATCCCAGTGGCCCACTGGCGAAACTGAATCGCGCGGTCAGAATTTACCCGGAATCCTACGGTAATGATGGCGTCGAGGTTGTAG
>SABV01000558.1 GCA_009928855.1 Erysipelotrichia bacterium
AAGTGAAGAAGCGCCTTGTGCATCAAAGCGATTTCCAAAATAATATTCTCCGCTAGGGGTTACAAGTTTAAGGTCAAGATTATTAACAAGGGCTGGATTTGCACCAGGAGTAGCTGGGGCATCGGTCCATGCCAACGTAATAGACAACGGTAACGTAACACTATCAGCAACCCGGAAGGGCATAGAATGTGTTTGCCCTGACATTAAGCCTAGATTCATAGGATGATCGTAAAATTTAGCTCGAATACCATCTTGAGGGTCAATGGAATTCTTCACATTGACATGTTCGGAAGAAATGTTGATAACATCTTTTTTTACACTGCAGACAGTTCCTCATTTTTAAAAGCGTCAGAAAATTCGGTGTCTGCAGAATTTATTGCTGCCGACGAAAAGCCTTCTTTTAGCAATCTGGTTGAATATTCAATCCAGCCAGGTGATTCTCTTTCTAATATCGCAGTTCTGTTTGGCTCAAAAGCTGATACCATTAAAAAAGTTAACAGAATAGATGACAAACATAACATTATGGCTGGTCAGACTATTAAAGTCCCGATGCCAACAGATGGAATGATTTATACTGTTAAAAAGGGTGATTCGCTTTCGAGAATCGCTGGTCGCTTCAAGGTGCAGCTTAAAGATATTGTTGAAGAAAACAATCTGAAATCGCATATGCTTGTTGCTGATCAGAAAATAAGAATTCCACTTGTTGACCGACAGCAGGCAATGAAGATCGTTAAATCAGCCTATGATATGACTGAAGTTGCCAAAAAACTTGAAGTCGTTCGTGAAAATAAAAAAACTATTGTTTCACAGCCCGGATTGGCTCTGATAAAGGTCGAAAAAATTCAGATGGCAGCGGCTCCGGCTGTAAAGCCTGCAATCAAATTTATCGACAAAGAGCTTCTCAATACTCCCCCGGTTATTGTTAAAGCTTCTGAAAAACCGATCGCGCCAGTCGTTGCCAGTGCTGTTGAAAAACCGGCCGAACCAGTTGCGAAGGCTGATGCCGGTGAAGTGGTCTATAAGGTGACAAAAGGCGACAGTCTGTTAAAAATTGCCAACCATTTTAATACCACTGTAGCGCAGCTTCAGGTTGACAATAATATGAAGAATCATTTTCTCAAAGTTGGCCAGGAACTCAGGATAAATCCTGATAAAAAAATGTATCGCCTGGTTAAAGCCGAACCTGCGCAAAAAGTTAGCACGCCGCAGACTTCTGATAAGGTTATTGAGCATAAAGTGAAAAATGGTGACTCGCTTTCAGCGATTGCCAGAAGATATAAAACTACAATCAGCGCCATTGTCGCAGAAAATAACCTTTCAAACACTGTTGTAATGGCTGGTCAGACTGTCAAAGTTCCGACTTCTGAAGCAAAAGATTTTAAGGTTATTCAGGGTAATTCAAAGGTTTCCCGTGTTGCCTGGAAGATGCCTGTCAGAGGCCGTTTGTCTGATGCATACGGCTGGCGAAACCATCCGGTTTATCGTAAGCGCCTTTTTCATGCTGGTATTGATATTGCTGCGCCAAAAGGAAGCCCGATCGCAGCAGCTTCTGGTGGCAGAGTAATCTATGCTGGCCGACGATCTGGTTATGGCAATCTGGTAATTGTGAGTCATGCCAACGGTTATTCTACCCGCTATGCTCATTGCAGCAGGATTCTTGTTAAAAAGGGTCAGCAGATTAAAGCAGGGCAGTTGATCGCCAGAGTCGGGGCAACCGGTGTTGCTACAGGTAATCATCTGCACTTCGAATTGAGAAAGAACGGTAAAACCCAGAATCCGCTTACATTTTTGAGATAAACCGAGGAGCTTGTCCTTGAGGAAGGTCCTGTTAGAATGAAAAACACCGCCAGAAAACTGCTGTTGCTTC
>SABV01000123.1 GCA_009928855.1 Erysipelotrichia bacterium
AGGTCCAGGCCAGGGTCAGCATCTCAGCTGAGCCTCCGCTGGTAGACGGCAGCGCCAAAAGCCCAGACCAGGCCGGCAGCCAGTACCAGGGCCACGTTCAGCTTGAAGATCGCCGCAGCAGCAAAGGCGGACAGGGCCAAGAGCCAGCCGTTGCTGCCTTTGATCTGTTTCTTGCCCATGTCCAGCACCACCGCCAGGATCAGGGCGATAACCACCGGGTTGGTGCCGGCCAAGGCCTTCTGCAGCAGCGCCAGGTGCTGAAAGCGCAGGTAGAGCCAGGCCAACAGTGAGACGATCAGGAAGGAGGGCAGATTGCTCGCTTGATTTTGGAATGGTTTAAGAAGGTAAACCTGCTCAATGGTATGCGCTCATCTGACTACCTCTTTTATACGCTTAATCAAATGAAGAACCCGGAATTTTACGAAGAAATAAAAAAATTGGTGACAAGCGCTGATTTTGGCATTAATGATTTGAAGCACCGCGAAGACGAAATACCGATCGGTGAAATTGAAAGCTTACCGGTGTCGAGAAAGATTAGGGAAACAATTCTAGCCAATGCTTCTCCACTGGTTAAAGTTGGCGCAAGAACCATACACATGAAGTATGACGAGGCTGGCGACCTGGCAGGATTTGAAGAGTTCGACCTCGCCAGCGATGAATCTGAGGGCACAAAAAAGTATTTTTGCCTGTCAGCACCATTCATTGACACGCTTCGAAATGGTAAGGTTCTGCTTGTGGACGAGCTTGATGCAAGCCTGCACCCATTACTTACCATGGCGCTGATTTCACTTTTCAACAACCCTGAAATCAACACCCAGAATGCCCAGCTGATTTTTGTCAGTCACGATACCAACCTGCTTAATCAGAAACTGTTTCATAAGTCGCAAATCTGGTTTGCCGAAAAAGACAGCATCGGGGGCACCCATTTGCATTCTCTGGTTGAATTTAAAAATGTCAGAGCAACCGATAATCTTGAAAAGCACTATATTCAGGGAAAATTCGGAGCGATTCCTTATATTGGGCGCTTCCCGGAGGTTAAGTAGGCATGGCCCGGCGAAAAGATTACAGCGTGAGATCATCAAAAAGGCAAGCCGCACCAAATCTAAAGCGTAGTGAAAATCGGTATAATCCGAGACTGTTGATACTTCTTGCCTGCGAAGGCAAAAATACTGAAAGACTTTATTTTGACGCCTTTTTTGCCATCCTGAAAAACCACAGAACAATTTCTCCGGCTTCCTGCGTGTTTGCACCACATCAGCACACCAACCCAACCGGCGTACTCAAGGACCTGCTAGACTTCAAAGACAGTGCCGGGCGAACCTGTGATAATTACGAACACCGCTGGATCGTAATTGATCGCGACGAAGAAAGGCATGGAGGTGGCGGGCATACTCTGGAGGACTTTAATGAAGCGATTGAAAGGGCTTCGAAAAGGCGTCGGACAGTAAAGGTTGCCTGGTCAAATCCAAGTTTTGAACTCTGGTATTTATTGCATTTTCATTTTTACAACACTGCCATCGATCGTGACCAGGTCATCAAAAAACTTGAAATAGCAATCGCCGAGCCTTATGAAAAGAGCAGAAGTGACATGTACTATCTTCTCGCCAGTCGGATGACAGAAGCTATAAGGAATGCCCGTCGTCTGATCAAGCGGGCAGAAGAGGTAACCGGTAAACTGGTCCCGGCAAACACAAATCCGGCAACTACTGTATTTGAACTCGTAGAACTTCTTCAGGAGTTGCAAAAAACTGTGGAATAGTTATCCCAGCATACCGTCCAGTTCTTCGAGGCCTTTCTGTATCTCTTTTTCCATTTTTATGATCTCGGCCAGGATGTCTTTGGGCCTGTCATACTTAACTTCGTCGTAAACGATCTGCTTATAACGATTGATCGACAGGTCGTATTTTTCTTTTCTGATGTCGTCTACGGGCACCATGAAAGACTTGTCGGTTCTTTTGCGCTTGCTCTCAGCTGCAAGATTATGCCAGCGCTTGATTACATCAGGAATATCATTGTCAGAAATTTCCGCTCGTTTGTCATCGAGGCTGTAACCGTCTGCCTGCATGTCATAGAACCAGACATTATCAGTGCCGCCGGTGCCGGTTTTAGTAAAAATCATTATGCCGGTGCTTACCCCAGCGTAGGGCTTAAAAACGCCCGCTGGCAACGAGATAATCGCTTCAAGGCGATGATTATCGATAATCTCTTTCCGAACGTCGAGATGGGCATTGGATGAGCCGAAAAGCACACCATCAGGAACAATAACCGCACATCTTCCGCCAGCTTTTAGCAGTCGCAGCATTAAGACCAGAAACAGCAGTTCTGTTTTCTTGGTCTTTACAGTCTCAAGCAGCTTTTTTGAAACTTCATTTTCTGCCAGACTGCCTTTAAACGGCGGATTAGCAAGAATCAGAGTATATTGTTCAGATTCTTTATTGCTGTCAGAAAGTGAATCTTTATACATGATATGCGGGTTCTCAACCCCATGCATCATCATGTTCATGCTGCCGATACGCAACATGGTGGTATCAAAGTCGAAACCATTGAACAGACGGCCATTTACATGATCGTGGTATTCAGATGAGTGATAATCTATTTCCTGGTGAGTTCTGATATATTCACCTGCTGCGACAAGAAAGCCAGCAGTGCCACAAGCCGGATCACAGATTGAATCTTTAACCTTGGGCTGCATCAGTTCAACCATCATTTTAATGATATGGCGAGGTGTTCTAAATTGCCCGTTCTGACCGGCAGAAGAGATTTTGCCAAGCATGTATTCATAGACATCACCCTTGGTGTCGCGGTCTCCCATTGGGATATCTTCAATAAGCTCGACAGCCTGAGTTAGCAGACTTGCTTTAGGAATCATAAAAACAGCATCAGCCATTGCCTTAGAAAAGGTGGTTTCAGAGCTTGAAGACAGGCTTTTTATAAACGGAAAAACTTTTTCCTGGAACAGCTTGAACATTTCGCCGGGTTCAAGGTGCTTGAACTTTGACCAGCGAAGGTGCTGCTGGGTATCATTGAATATCGGGTTTTTGATCGGCTTGCCGGTGCGGTTGGCCTGACGCTCTTTGAGAGTATGAATTTCATCAAGTCGCTTGATAAAAAGCAGGTATGAAATCTGTTCAATAACGGTCAGCGGGTTGGCAATGCCGCCTGTCCAGAATGCGGTCCATAGTGCATCAACTTTGTTGCGTATTTCCCCGGTCAGCATTAATTACCTCTGCAGAACATGTATGATTACACCCCAATATTAACCCCTAACCAGCCGCTTGTCAGTATTTTTCTGCACACAAAATGAAAAGACGGCTTCAGTAAAGCCTTAAAATTATGATTCTTAAATAATTGTTATATTGGCAGTGAGCTTCATTAAAGGCTACGATTCTGACATGCCATTATCGGACAACTCGGACTGGAACGCCACAATCTGCAACTGGTCGGCGAACTGTCTGCTGGTGCATTTGATTATGTTTTCATGATAAAAATGATAATCAGAAGTTACAAAGAGTTTACACATTTGACATAAGACCTAACCCCCGAAGCCTGGTTTGCACCAGTTCTCAACCTTCAACTCCGGCACACGGTTGAATTCTCGCTCATTGTTAGTAACCAGACAAACTCCGGCAGCCCGAGCTTGCGCGGCAATAAGCGTGTCCAGAGGTCCGATCGGTGATCCTGACTTTTCAAGATAATGCCGAACCGCTCCATACTCAACCGCAGCACCCGCATCAAAAGGCAGAATCTCAAAAGGAAGCAGAAACTCCTGAAAATGCTTGCGATTCTTTTCCGGTTTTGCACTTTTCAAAATTCCAAATTCCAGCTCCGCGAGAGTTATTGATGAAATGACAACATCGCCAGGGCCAAAGGTTCTTATATGTTCAGCTATTGCCGGATACGTTCCCTTGCATAAATAAATTAAAATATTTGTATCAAGCAGATATTTCATCAGTCAAATAGTTCCTCTCTGGCTTCAACAACGCCCTGATCACGCTCTGCCATAAAATCATCAGTGAACTTTCCGATGTTTCGATCCATCGGCGACCACCAGTTATCCTTTGGCAGAAGCATAATCGCATTGCCGATCTTTTTTACAAAGACTTCCGTGCCATTGAACCGAAATTCTTTGGGCAGTCGCACAGCCTGACTTTGCCCATTTTGAAAAATCTTGGCGGTTTTCATCTTCAACACCTCACAATATATACTATTTAGTATATATTATATAATCAGGATTACGCAAGAGGTTTCTTAGCCACTATGCCATAAATACATCTTTTATTGTATCTTGCCAAAAGTAATAATCAGAAGTTTGACAGTTCGCTAAATTCTTGAGTTCCTGTCGTTCTTATTATATTTTTTAATACAGAGCCACAGCCTACAGGCCCGTATAATCCAGACTCCGGCAAATTCGATTTTCAGGAACAATGCAAATAAAAAAAATGTTTTAAAGTTTTCCGCTGATTCTGTCGATAGGATTACTGACAGGGAAAAATGTCTAAACTTGGTCACGGAAGACATCATGGAGTTTAACCATGTATGCAAGTGACTTATCTCTGCAAAAGCAAACCAGCCTCTCATACATACCGCAACCAGCTCAGAATCTCAGCAGAAATGATTCGTTCTCAGGTTCCCTTGCAGCCGTTTTGCAGTCAGAAGAACAAGAAGAATCTTCACAGGCTATTGCCCTGACAGAAACCACCAGAACTTTAAGTTCTGTAGATGCTTCGGTTCAAAAGGCAATTCAAGAAGCCTTTGGCATTGAGCCATATAAACCTGGCGACAAGCTTGATATTGCACCGATGGCGATGTGGCAGTTCCAATCAAAAAAAACCGGTACTATTACAAACGCTGATATGGAATCCAACGTCGCCAAAGCCGAAGAGATCTTTAAAGACCACCTTTCCAGATTCATTATCAATGAAGATATTGCCACAAAGCCGCCCATTGAGCTTACATATTCTGGAGATGGCAGCGTCAAAGTTCAAGACGACCACCCTGATAAGGCTAGAATCGAACAATTTATCAATGGAAACCCCCAACTGAGAAACCTTTATGCCGGCATCAACAGCACTAAAAATTTTATCGCCATTGCCGAAGAATCAATAAAATTTCAAAAACGCTATGCGGTTGACCCAAAAGCAGCTGTTGCCGAATTTTCTCACCTTTTTTCAGGAAACTACAGCTACAAAACCGGTCTGACCATAAGTGGCGACTCATGGAACTATCAGACAAATTCGGTATGGAGCTTCAAGTCTTAACTTAAGCTTCGAGCTTCATGAATCTGAAATTGCGCCAGGATCAATAGTGCTGCTGCTTGAGCGGTTGCTGTTCTGCGCAATATCGGGATTCACAGAATCAGCATTACAACAAACAAGTCAGCAAAAAAAAGATACGGTTTACTGAGCGCTTACGCTATAAATTTTCTAAAAAATCGTATACAATTGCGAGGTAAACAATCGAGATGCCGGGAGGAAAACATGACGTTTCTGTTTGGCTGCGGTGCGGGCTTTGTAGTGTGGTTTCTCTATAAATATTTATGGTCAGGTATTTACACGGTCGACCAGAACGAACGGGCCGTAAAAACCGTTTTTGGAAGGGCTCAGCGCATTGAGGGCAAGACTATTCTTTCGCAGCCACTGGCGATAAACCTGGTCGATGAAGAGCGAGAACGTTACGCTTATCCGCAGGTAGTCGTGATTCCACCGGGCGGCCCTTATTTTAAATTCCCATGGGAAGAGATTCACAAGGTAAATATAGCTACGCAAACTCTTAACATGGCGCTTGATCCAGAAACCCCAAATGCCAATCATGCCGGGCAATACCTTGAAGCCGTTACCAAAGATCAGCTCAATACTGCGCTCAGTGGGCAGATTCGCTATAGGGTAAACGAAGCAAATCTTTATGGCTACCTGTTCGGTGTCAAGAACCCGATTATTCACGTAATGGCTTATTTTGTTTCGGTATTGCGCGAACGTATCGCCAATTTTGAGGCAAAAAAGTCTGAAAACGACAACGCTACGGCTGGGATCTCGATCAATGATCTGCGTAAAAACCTTCATGAGATCAACGAACACATGATGCGGGAATGCATGCAATCGGCCGCCCGCTATGGTATTACTCTCGAAGCCTCGCTGATTACCTCTATTGATCCGCCAGATGAAGTTGAAAGTGCTCTGGCTGCCATCAATACTGCCCATAATGAGGTGTCGTCTGAAATCAGTCTGGCCGAAGCCGCCGCCGATCAAAAAATCGTGCAGTCACGCCGTGCCACAGAAATCGAAACTTTACGCGCCAGATCAGAAGTAGAGCCACTCAAAAGCACTGCCCAGCAATTGACCGATCTTAAAATAAGCGGCCCGGATGTGTTGCGAGCCTATGTTCGCAATGTAAAACTGGCACTGTATTCGAAGGTCAAACAGGTCATCATGGAGGTAGAAAAATAATGGGACAGGAATTTATCGCCGGTTTTATTTTTGCTTTTGTCGGTTGTTTTCTGTTCATGCCTTTTCTGCTGTGGATGGCACGCTTACTGGGTCTTTACACAATTGTTCAAGAAGGCCGTTGCCATGTTTATATGCTGTTTGGGCAGGTTCTCGGGGTTCTTAAAGAACCAGGATTTTATTTTCTGCCCTGGCATCTCGGCCTTAAAGCTCCAATCGTCAATTTTCTCGGCTCATGTGAAAAAGTCGACACCCGCCTCGATCAGGAATACTTGCGCAGCCAGCCGGTTAATTCAGAAGAAGGTGCGCCGATGGGCATCGGGATCTGGTATGAAATGTTCGTTTCAAACCCTGTTTCGTATCTATTTAAAAATGCCGACCCGCGTGCTTCTCTATCGACCAATGTGCGCAGCGCTTCGGTGCGTTGTCTCAGCAACATGAAGCTGAACGATATGCTTGAAGACCGCCACACCATGAGCCTGAAAGTACGCCAGGAAGTTTCGCAGCAGGCGGCCGAATGGGGCTACAAAGTTGGTTCGGTCTATATTCGCAAAGTGCATTTTCGTGATGCCAAAATGATTTTTCAGATTCAAGAAAAAGTTGTCAATCGTCTGCGACAGGTAACTTCGGCTATCAAGCAGGACGGCGCCAATCAGGTCAGTATCATAACCAGCACCGCAGAGAATCAGGCGGCTGCAGAGTTTGCCAAAGCTGCTGCCGTGCGCCCCAAAATTGTCGGGGCAGCATTACAGGAAATTTCACGAGACCCGGAAATTTCATCAGCTCTCTTCGAAATTCTTGAGGCCCAAAAGCTGGCTGAAAGCAAAGCCATGATAACCATGATTCCTGCTAAAACATCGCTGTTGCGCGAGCTTATGGCGGCCGGAAGTAGCGTAGAAAATGAGCCTGCCAGTGCTGCCACTAATAACCACGCCGCGCCGGCCCTGAGAACCCAGGCGTTACACCCCAAAAAAGTAAAATGAATCATGTTCGTTGGTGTTTTACTTTTACTTTTTTACGAATTGCGGGTATAATCCCTGCTGAAATTTGTCGTATTAAACTAAAAAAAATGCAAGGAAAGTCGAATAAGGCTATATAATGAAGGCTGAAGGCTCTTCATTACACCCATAATTTGCTTGTCAGCTCTCAATCTGACGGAGGAATGATTCTTTTATGGCATCCAAAGGTAAACTCGCAGTAGTCGCAGTAGGCGGCAATTCACTGATTCTCGACAGCAAACATCAGACGGTTCCTGACCAGTATGATGCAGCAGCCAGAACCATGGTTCACGTAGCAGACATGATCGAGCAGGGCTATAACGTTGTGTTGACTCATGGCAACGGCCCACAGGTCGGTTTTATTCTGCTTCGCAGCGAAATAGCACGCAGCCAGTTGCACCCGGTTCCCCTCGATTCATGCGGTGCCGATACTCAGGGCGCCATCGGTTACAATTTTCAAATGGCTCTCGGCAATGAATTCAAAAAACGCGGCATCAGCAAACCTGTGGTAACAGTTGTCACTCAGGTACTTGTTGATAAAAATGACCCGTCTTTCAAAAAACCCAGCAAACCGATCGGCCAGTTCTATACTGAAGCCGAAGCTAAAGACCGCATTGCCAATGATGGCTGGGCAATGGTCGAAGATGCTGGTCGTGGCTGGCGCCGTGTTGTTGCCTCTCCGCTTCCGTTAGAAATTATTGAGGAAAATGCGATCACAGCACTCACCGAAAAAGGCTTTTGCGTCGTTGCCGTTGGTGGTGGCGGGATTCCGGTAATACGTGAAGACAATGGCAATCTTAAAGGCACTGCCGCCGTAATCGATAAAGATTTTGCCTCGGCACTGCTGGCCTCAAATATAAATGCCGACATGTTCATTGTTTCGACCGCTGTAGAAAAAGCATGCCTGAACTTTGGCAAACCCGACCAGAAGGCGCTCGACAAGGTAACTGTCGCCGAGCTCGAACAGTATTGCAAAGAAGGTCACTTTAAACCGGGTTCAATGCTTCCAAAATGTGAAGCAATTATCAAGTTCATCAAAAACGGTGGCAAACACGCCATCATAACCAACCCTGAGAATCTTGCCAAAGCCGTTAAAGGCGAAGCCGGCACTCACGTATACCCATAACAAGGAGCCATCATCGTGCCTAAGTATCTGAAACAATTTAAACTGCATGTCAATGAAGAAGTAATTAAAAATACCGTCAATCGTGCCAAAGAGCGCAACATCATTATTCCGACCTTTGCACAGCAGAAAAATCCTGATCTTATACCTGAAAAAATAAAAAAACAGGTTCAGCCTCTCGGTCTGTGGGACGTAGATCCCCGCAATCTTTTTCGCATCACCTGGAAAAACAACACTAAAACAGGCCTTTATGGAGACGTCAACTTTGTCGAACTGCCAAGTTCTTTGACTGGCGTCAAGGCTCGCATCGTAGGCCTGGTAGGCAAATATTTTCCGACCGGCGCGCACAAAGTAGGCGCTGCGTTCAGTTGCCTCGTTCCGCGCCTTGTCAGCGGCGAATTTGATCCGACCAGACAAAAAGCAGTATGGCCAAGCACCGGCAACTACTGCCGTGGCGGCGCATACGACTGCGCATTGCTTGCTTCACCCGCGATTGCTATTCTTCCCCAGGATATGAGCGCCGAACGCTTCAACTGGCTTAAAGAAATCGGCACCAGCGAAATTTTTGCCACCCCCGGTTGCGAATCGAATGTAAAAGAAATTTATGACAAATGCTGGGAACTCAGAAAAGAACGTGGTGAAAACATTGTAATTTTCAACCAGTTTGAAGAATTCGGCAATGCTATCTGGCATTATAACCTTACCGGTAATGCTGCTCTTGAAGTGTTCGAAAAAATCAAAGGGCCTCGCAGCCGCATGGCTGCCTGGGTATCTGCAACCGGCTCAGCCGGCACTATTGCAGCCGGCGACCGTATCAAACACGCTCACCCGCACGCACGCATAGTTGCCTCAGAAGCACTGCAGTGCCCCACCCTGCTGAACTGCGGCTTTGGCGGACATCGCATTGAAGGCATCGGCGACAAGCATGTTCCCTGGATTCATAACACACGCAATACCGACACAGTCGTAGCAGTAGATGACGAAAACTGCATGAGGCTTTTCAGGGTGTTTAATACGCCCGCAGGTCAGGAAATGCTCAAAGATTCTGGCGTCAGCGCTGAAGTTGTTGCACAGCTTTCGTTGCTGGGTATCAGCAGCATCAGTAACGTGCTCTCAGCAGTAAAAACTGCCAAATTTTATGATCTCGACGAAAACGATATCCTGTTCACCTGTCTGACTGATTCTGCCGAAATGTATCAGTCACGCCTTGTCGAACTTGCAACTGCTCATGGCAAACTTGATTCATCACGCGCACTTGC